>CAZSQB010000006.1:269-33121 GCA_964608945.1 uncultured Gammaproteobacteria bacterium | reverse complement strand
CGCGGGGGTCAAAGTTAAAGATAGTCATGGTGAGGACGCGGTAGAGAGATGCTTGGTCGTCAAAATTGGCAAGCACTTTGAGATACGCAAATAGGTCTTTTATTTCTTCCTGCTGGAAGAGGTGGCCAGGTCCTAAGAATTGGTATGGAACTCTTCCGCGTTCGAGTGCTCTCTGAAAAGGGAGTGCGTGGTCGTTCGCCCGGACCAAAATAGCAAAATCGCTCCATTTGCGATTTTTCTTTGCTTCTTCTTTGATGGATTTGACGACTAACTCTGCTTCATCTTCGACGCGTTTGCCATATAAAAGTTCAATTGGTTCACCAGCTATGCCGCGGAGGCTTGATAATTTTTTGTCGATTTTTTCTTTGATTTCGAGGCGGTCTGGGTTGTTGTTTTGGATTGTCTGATATGCGCTATCTAGAATCATTTGGGTTGAGCGGTAATTTTTGGTGAGGGTTATGATTTTGGCTTTTGGGAAATGGGATTTGAATTGTAGCATATTGGCGATTGCGGCGCCACGCCAACGATAAATGCTTTGATCGTCGTCCCCGACGACTGTGATATTTTTATCGTCGCCCGCGAGAAGAATTGCGAGCTCATTTTGGGCGAAGTTGGTGTCCTGAAATTCGTCGACGAGGACGTATTTGAATTTTTCTTGGTAGAATTTGAGGATGTTTTTTCTTGTACGAAAGAGTTTGAGAACATTTGCGATGAGGTTGGCAAAATCCATTATGCCTTCTTTGGCTTTAATGTCCTCGTAGACTTTGAATGCGCGAGCTAGTTCAAGGGTCTTTTTCTTGTCGATTTCTTCAGCGTCTAGCGTATAGCGTATAGCGTCTAGTTTTTTACTATTTTTTCGGATTTCGGATTTCGGATTTCGGATTTCCTGAGCATACCGAAGGTACTGCTCAGGGGTAATATCATCATCTGCAAGTCTGGCAAAATGCGTCAGCATTGCTTGGAGGAATTTATACGGATTGCCAAGTGGGCGGAAGTAGTCAAGCTCTATTTTGTAGAGATTTTTTCGTAAGAAAAGTGTTGCTTCTGCTTCAGTTGCTAGCTGGTATCCAGGATTAAGGCCGATATGGATTGCCTCTTGTCTTAAAATCCTATCGCAAAACGCGTGGAAGGTCTGGATCCAGAGTTGGGTGTAGCCGTAGGGGAGTAATTCATCGATGCGAGTCTCCATTTCGAGTGCGGCTTTTTCTGTAAAAGTGAGCGCGAGGACTTCTGATGGGAGGATTTTTTTCTCGAGGATTAGGTGTTCAACTCTCTTAGTAATAACTGTTGTTTTGCCAGTACCAGCGCCCGCTATGATAAGAAGCGGTCCTTTGCCATGCTCGACAGCAGCGAGTTGATCATCGTTGAGACGACGTTCTTCAGTCATAGGGTTTAAACTTGTCCAAAACCTTCCTGACATCGTCATCCTCGCGAAAGCGAGGATCTCGCTTCGCTCGAGATTCTCAGTCCCTCCAAAGGCGGGCAGGCAAGCTGAGAATGACAGGAGAAAGTGGTTTTGCAGGAATATTATTGTATACGCATGAGGCGTCTTTGACAAGACAGATTAACCATTTAGAAATGATTCAAACAAGAGTATTCTATAGCATAGTTTCGTGAAAATTTCTCACTGCTGGATTGTTGACATCCTTAATACATTGCATTACAATACTTTTCACTATGGGGTCTAATCGTTTAGAAGCAATAGGAAGAGGGTTGCAGATTGTTGGTCGTGGCATTGTGTACGCACAGGCTGTTCCTGCAAGCGTTGGTGGGGAGGCTATTCTAGAAAGAGAACTAACACAGGATGCTGGTGGGGAATTAAGAAAAAATCGAGAAACGAGGAGAGATGTAAGCGCAAGAATAATGATTGGAGGCGGACTGATAGGGGGAGGTTTATTTGTATTAGGACGGGAAATTGAAAAGCGAGGTCAATTAAGAGGTGGTAATCAAGAACAACCCTACCCTACTCCTGAGTTGCCCGAGGTTCGCCTTGTACATCCACAGACATTACCTCCCCCAAAACCATTAACTGTTCAAGAGTTTAGGGGAACTGAGTTTAGAAACTATGAAGTATTATCGGGGATTGTTGGTAAAAGATTAGCTAGGTGGATAACTGAGAAATATGTACAAAACGTTATTAACCGTAGTAGAAGATAGAATCTTCAAAACGACAAACAGGAGTAAAAATAATTCCTCTTAAGTTCTCAGATTAATTATCTTTTTCATTCATCAATTGTTTTTATTACTTCTTCCTCAATCTGGCGGGTGGTTTGGAGTTTGTTGCCGAATTGGGAAAAGCTGGTTGAGACGTTGGTGTATTGGGCTGAGGCGTTGTTGAGATGCTTGCCTAGAACTCCCATATTTTCATTTATTTTGTCGTAGTCGATTTGGATAGTTCTTAGAAGTTGGAAAACCTCTTTTGAGCGGGTTTCGATTTTTTTGCCTTCGTATGATAAAAGGATTGTTTGGAGATGGGCGTAGAGTGTGCTTGGGGAGACAATGTATACGCGGGATCTTCGGGCGTATTCCATTAGCGTAAGCGTGTTGACTAATTCGTAGTACACAGACTCGCTTGGGACGTACATGAGGGCAAAGTCCATGGTGCCTTCTGATGGGAGAATATATTTTTTTGATATGGCGTCTACATGTTTCTTAACGTCGCGAATAAACTCTTTTTGCGTACTGTCTTTTTCAGCATCAGTCGCTTTCATCAGTCGTTGAAAACTCTCCATAGGAAATTTTGAGTCAATCGGGAGAATGCCGGCATCAGTCTTTATCGCGGCATCCACTCTTTCGCCTGATTTGAATTGATACTGGAGGTGAAACGAATTTTTGGGGAACATTTGGGCAATGAGATCTTTTAGGATTTCTTCTCCTATGTTGCCGCGAAGCTTTGGGCTTTTTAAGAATTCCTGCAGATCCTTCATGCTCCGGCCTATCTCACTCATCTGTCCGACCTCAACGCCGACATTGCGAATCACCGCTGCCGCTTTATCGAGCCGTTCATTCAGTTGCTTGGTATTTTCCTGAAGCGTTTTGACCATTGTCGATGAGCTCGTACTCAGTGAGTCATTCATTGTTTTATTGGTTGACTCAAGCGATTGTTGCATGGTTTTTAACCATTCAAGAAGGCTTTGGTCAGTTTTTTGACTCTGAAGCTGTGATAGTTTCTTATTGATAAAGTAAAAAAGAAAGAGAAAACCACAAAGGAGAAGGAGTATGAGCAGGAAGGCATCGGGCATGGTCAGGGTATTGTACCACATCTCTTAGGCAACGTAATACCCGCGTGAGAAAAATGCCAGGAGAGTAAACAGCAACGCTCCGGAGGCAATAGCGTAGGCTATCTGCACGTATCTATTCTTCAAAAGCGCAAGCGACAGGAAAATAGGAAAGAGAATGGCTGTGTAACGAGGCAAGCCAGTAAACGTGCCGGAGAGGGTTGGGATTAAAAAACATAACGCAACAAACAGTAGATAGGACATCCGTACTCCCTTTTTGTACCCAATATATAAAAATATCGTGGCAAAGAAGAAGATTGCCAATTCAAAAAGCGCTATCCACCAAGTGAATTGTGATGAGGGTGTGGATAGAAGAATCTTGAGATAGCGAAATATAGTTTGCGGAAAAAAAATTATTGTATCAGCAGATCGGCCTGTGCCGATTTCACTGTGGGCTTTGAGAAAATGCAAGGGATCATGCCAGTTTACAGTGTTGAACCAGACATAGGTAATAATTCCTAGGGGGATTAGGGAGATTGAGGAGTATTTTGTGAGCAGTTTTTTTACAGGGGTTTTGTGGTGTTTAACCACTCGTTTTTCTTGCGTATATGCTTCGTACAGTAAAGCAGGAAGGATTGCAATACCGACAATGCGTGATGCCGATAAGAAAAAACCGGCAACACCTGCAAAGAACCATCGTCTTTGTCGAATAAAATAAAATGACAAGAGGGAAAGCAGCAAAAACAAGCTTTCTGAGTATATACTGCCGAAAAAGAATGATACAGGAAACAATAAGAGAAAGATGATCGTTTTCTTTGCAATATTTTTCGGATGATCAAGCAAAATTAATCTATATAACACAAAAAGGCTCAGGAGGAAAAAGAGGTTTGCAAGGAAAAATGCTGAGAAAAATTGCGTTGTCTGATAGGTTTCATGACTGCCGAAAAGGTTTGTTATTGCATAAATCGCAATTGGAAACAATGGTAAAAATCGTGCGTTTGTACCGTCATCAGCGTACCCTTCACCGGCAATCGACAGGTAGTGAACACCGTCAAAATTTGCCCATGGGTAGAGAAGGAAATGATTAACTGGGAAATAAGGCTTGGTGAATTTCCAGAGATTGGTGTATTCAGCATTAGGCGCGTATGGAATAGATTGATACGCGTAGAGGAGAGGGAGAAACAATAGTAGACGCCAGGTTATAAAACATACAACTATGTACCTAATAGCATTCATGAGTTAGTTTAAATGTTTCAAAACATTTAAGAAAATTCAAAATGGCTTCATTTGTTTTCTTCTTTTCTCCCATTGTCTCCGGCGAACTTCTTTCCAATTCGTGCCAGGGTGCGGTGGAATAATTTGCTCAAAAAAATGATCAAGATCTTGCCAAAATTTTTCCCATTTTTCTTTATTCATAATTTGTTCAATTGCCAATTTATATCCCCTACCTTTGTGTAAAAGATTAAGCTTTACATTCCAGATTGTCGGATCGCTTACTTTTAGCCTTTCATTAATACTTAGGTACTCATACCCTTTCATAAGCATAAAAGCAATTGTTAAACGTTTTGCAAGCATGATCTTTTCTGTTGGCGTAAGAAGATCATCAAGAAAAGAAGCAACCTGTTTTTTTGTTGATAGGTTTGAGAATGATGTCCAAAAAAGATCAAGAATTCTTTCCTCTACCTCTTTCTGAAGATACCGTTTTGATATTTGGGTCATATAGATGAATAAGTTTAAATGTTTTGAAATATTTAAGAAGATTCATCTATATCATGATGAGTTAAGTTTTGATTGTCAAGATGTAAGACAAATGAGAATAAAAATCTTATTGATATCAAGTATGTAGTTTACAGGTTACGATAAATAGATTTGCGGATCTGCTGTTATTTTTTGCCAAGGGATTGGTGTATTGTGAAAAGCTGCAGCTGCGGCGATCATTGCGGCGTTGTCAGTACAAAGCTTTGCCGGAGGCACAAATAAATCAATTTCTAATTTTCCCGCAGAGCGGGATCCAGCTCCGCTGGACAAATTTCTAATTTCTAATGAGAAACGTTCGCGGAGTTTTTGGTTTGCTGCGACGCCGCCGCCAAGTAATATCGATTTGATCTGATATTTTTTTACTGCTTTGACGGTTTTTTTGACAAGGACATCAACGATTGCGTGTTGGACAGAAGCGCAGATATTATTAATTGTTTCATTGTTCAATTGTTTCATTGTTTTTACTTCACGGAAAACTGCTGTTTTTAGACCACTAAAGCTGAAGTCGAAGTCATCTGAGCCGATTAGTGGACGTGGAAAAGGAAATGCTTTTGGGTTGCCTTTTTTAGCGAGTTTGGCAATAATCGGGCCGGCGGGATAGGAGAGGCCGAGAAGCCTTCCGATTTTATCAAATGCTTCACCCGCGGCATCATCTCGTGTTCCGCCAACAACTTCAATATGCTTATGGTTTTTCATATAGACAAGATCGGTATGTCCGCCTGAGACGACGAGGGCGAGCGCCGGAAAGGCGACGTGTTTGTCATTTCGAGCATAGCGAGAAATCCCATTGGGATCTCTCGTCGCTTCGCTCCTCGAGATGACAGATGAGTCAGCTATCCAGTTGGCGTAGATATGGCCGAAGAGGTGGTTTACAGGAATAAGTAGCTTATTCCAAATATACGAAAGCGTACGCGCAGTTTCGACACCGACAAGAAGTGATCCGATAAGTCCAGGGCCGACAGTAACAGCAATAGCATCTATGGGCGGTTGGGATTTTGGGTTTTTCTCCATATCCCAATTGAGACCTTCAAGAAGGGCTTGTTTTATAATAGGCAGAATATATTTCAATTGTTCTCTTGCTGCTATTTCAGGAATAATGCCACCTGTTTTGGCATGGAGTGAAAGTGAAGATGAAATAGTATTTGCGAGAAGTGTTGCGGTTTTGTTGTTTGGGTCTGTTTTGACAACTGCTGCGGCCGTCTCATCACAGCTTGTCTCAATACCGAGGAGAATCATAGCGTAAGCGAGATAGTGTCACCTTCTTTTAAATCGAGCTCCTCTGATTTATTTGCTGGTAATTCAATGACTTTATCAGCAGACTCATCAGAGGTAAAAAGCGGAAGGCTTGTATTGCCTGATTCAGGTGGTTTAACATTCTTGTGGATTGTTACAATCCTATTTCCATTCAGAAAAAGAATATCAATTGAGAATTTCATATTTCGCATCCAAAAAGAATAATAATCAGGCTTATCGAAAAGAAAAATCATACCTTGGTTTTCTTTTAATGATTTGCGGTTTGACAACCCTACTTCATGCTCTTTTGTTGTCTTAGCAACAGCAAGTTTTATTTTTTCATCTCCAAAAGCTGCCGTTGCCTGCTTCCCACCAACGATATTTCTTCCCAAAAGGATTAGCCCTGATATAACAAGGACAGCTGCGAAGATAATGATTATTTTTTTTATCATAGTGTGTCTCTTAAGAGCGCTGCAAGTCTGGTTGTTGATTGATTCGATATATGATCTGTTACTTCAACAAGGTCGCATCCAGTTTGTTTGGCTTGTCGCTTTTTATGTATTTTATACGGATCACCTTTTGTGGTTGCGATTATAGCAGGTTTGAGCCTGGAAATCATCTCATCATATGCTGCGTCGTTTTTCAGCAAGGGAAGCAATAAGATATAGTCAACAGGAGATACTGCGGTGAGGACGAATGCGCGGTCTTTTTGGAAGTTGACCGGCCGACTTTTTCCTTTCAGTTGGCGTATTCTTTCATCGCTCTCAAGAAGAAGCATCAGAACGTCTCCTTGCTTTTTTGCTTCCTTAAGAAAGTTGATATGTCCGACATGGAGAATATCAAAACAACCCCCAGCCAAAACTATTTTTTTACCTTGTGTTCTTAGCTTTTCCGCAACTTTTATTGCGTCATCAACGCTTACTATTTTCTCAGTCATAGTTTTGGAATTTCAAATAAGTACCAATGCCAAATATCCAATGTCCAATGATATTCGATTTTCATTTGACATTTGAAATTGGATATTTGAAATTTGACATTCTTAGTTTTCCTTCGTTCCCACCATATACACCGCCTGCCATGGTCTATAGTTTGAGGTAAATTTATCTGAAAGCAGCACTTTGCCCTCTTTTTTTACTTCTCTTGTGAAGAACACTCGAGCACCAGGTGCCGCCCAGTCAACTTGTTTGACTTGACCTTTTGGAAGCGTCGGATCGTCTTGGCGGAGCGTTTCGGGTGCTGGGGTTTGCGAGAGAATGACTGGATCTGAGACAATGATTTCACGTCCGTCTTTTGTGCCATAAATTTCAAATGTAAGCCGCATGGTTTCTTTATCGACAGATGCTTGGATAAGCAGCCAATGCTTAGTGTCATTTTTGAATTTCAGATCCACCGACGGGACATAGACGGCAGCGTCGATACCAGGACCTGAATCATCTTCATAATAGTGAACGCGGTAGGCGTGAGGATTTCGCTCGACAATAGGTAGCCCGGCATTGATAGCTGCTCGGAAAAGCGTTGTTGAGACTTGGCATACCCCGCCGCCGTCACCGAGAACTGTTCTGCCATTTTGGATAACATACGCTTCTTTGTAGCCTGTTAGTTTTGATATGTCTCCGACTGATTTTGCGAATGAGAATGTTTCGCCAGGTTTGACGAGTACACCATTGAGTCTTCCCGAAGCAAGGCTTATATTGTATATTCTATTTGGGATCGATCCGTAGAACAGAGACGTTCCTGAGGCAATAAGCTCCTTAATACCCATATTGTTTACTTTTTCTGTCGTAATCTTTGGCGTCAGCGTTTTAATCGGAATTCGAAATGTGACGTCTTGTGGTTTTCCGGACGCAATAAGTTTTGGCATCGTTTCCGAGAGACCCTTTTTTACTGTTTTAAAATCCGGCTCCTGCCCATCGCTGTGTGAGCGAAATTCCGCTACCTTCCCGTTCTCAAAGGCAAAAACCGCGTCCACAGGCTCTACCGTTAACTGCTGCTTCATGGGTTGAAAAAGCGTATCTAATTTTTCCTCGGAATAGCGATAAGAAGGGGGCAGAAAAACGCCGTTCAGATAGGCTTGGAAGATAAGGCTAACATTTGAAAGAAAACCATCTGACCTACCGATAGAATGTGCTTGGTGCGAGAGTAAGCTACTGTCATAGCCAAGGCCGAGATCTTCTGCTGAAGTTGTCGCAGCAATATCTTCTGCGGAAAACGTCAGTGTTGCCTGAGCGATAGCGGCATTTTTTTTGTCAAAATATGCTTTTACTTCCTCTTCAGATTTGCCACCAAAATCAATACTGTTAACAACAATACCAGGATAGACAACGTCTTTATACGCATTACGGTAAAAGATGAAAAGAAAGCTTATGAAGAAAAATATCCCTATTAGCGCACCTAAAAAAAACCAAAGCATACCCCGTATGATGGGAACAAGATGACTTGCGCGTTCGCGCAACAGTTTATTCATATGTGAATTTGCACGAGTGCGGCATGGGTATTATACTATAAATACCGTTAGTATGGATGAAAAAGTCCTTTTCCAAAATCAACAACCACCAGCCGCACCACAACCGCCCCCTCGGCCTGCGACTCCGTTATCCCCAGTGCAGCCAACGCAACCGCCTCAGTCTTCAATTTCCCCCTCGACACCACCGCCTACCCCTCCTCCTATCCGTTCAGGCTTTTTCTCAAAGGGCTTAATAGTCAAGGCAGTCATAGGTATTGTTGTTTTACTTTTGATTGTCTTGGTTGTTATTTTCTTCATTCTTCCTCTTTTTGGAAATAGAAATAAAGAAGTGACACTTCTTTACTGGGGTTTATGGGAGGATGAGCGGACGATGAAGCCTATTTTGGATGAATTCACCAAGCGACATCCAAATATAAAAGTCACGTATGAAAAGCGGACAAAAGAACAGTATCAGAATACACTCATCACCCGTATTGATAAAGGAAATGGGCCAGATATCTTCAGATTTCATAATACCTGGACGCCGATTTTGCAAAAAAAGAATTACCTTTCGCCACTTCCTACAGAAGTGATTTCTCCGAAGGAATTTGAAGAAGTCTACTATCCTGTCGTCCAAAAAGATCTGTTACTACAAGGCGGTATTTACGGCATCCCGCTTGGTATAGACACCTTGGCGATGTTTGTTAATACAGATATTTTAAAAGCCGGTGGACATAGCACGCCTAAAACCTGGATAGATTTTGAAAAGGTGGTGTTGGGAGAAAACAGCGTGACAGTGCGAAATCAGGAAGGTGCCATAGAAACAGCAGGTACTGCCCTTGGTGCGTTTAACAATGTTACTCATGCGCCTGACATTGTCTCTTTGTTTCTCCTGCAGAATGGCGCAGATTTACATGATCTCATCGGCACGCAAAGTAAAGCTGGTGACGCGATTTTCTACTACACGAAATTTGCAAGAGGAGAAGGGAGGGCGTGGGATAGTACGCTTGACCCCTCCCTCCTGGCGTTTACTCAAGGAAAGGTCGCAATGTATTTTGGGTATTCATGGGACATCTTCACGATAAAATCCCTCGCCCCCAATCTTAATTTCGCTATCCACCCAGTGCCAAACCTTGGGAAAAAGAGAACAATTGCGAGTTACTGGGTTGAAGGCGTATCGGCAAAGAGTACCCATCAGAATGAATCATTTACTTTTATGCAATATCTAGCAGAGAAAGAGACACAGCAGCAATTCTACAAGCTTGCAGCGCAATCGCGTCCGCCGGGAGCGCAATTTGGGCCACCATACGCCAGACGGGATTTAGGTGAGACGTTAAAAGGTGATGAATTGGCATATCCATTTGTAGAGCAAGCAAACTGCAGCGGTAAAGAGGTATGCGCTGTGTCATCTTTTTTTGCAGGGGAAACGTATGATCCATATAACGACGGACTCAATGCATATTTAGGTATCGCAGTTGACGGTGTACGCGGCAATAAGTCTAAGGAAAGCGCTGTAGAAGAGTTGCAAAAGGGGGTCAATCAAATTCTGACAAAATATGAACTCATTGCACCAACGGGAAATCCTTAAAACACTTTTATATAGTGATATTTTTCACTATCCATTGACCATTGACGAGCTTTGGCGCTTTGTAGGACGGAAAATGGATAAGGATACATACATGCAAGCGCTCAATAACCTTAAGCCTCTTATTACAAGAGAAGGAAGCTATTATTATCTGACAGGAAGACACGGAATGGTCAGAAAAAGAGAAGAACGAACAAAAGAAAGTGAGAAGAAAGTACGTTCTGCCAAAGAAAGCATCTCATTTATTAGCCTCATTCCAAGCGTTATTTTTATCGGTATAAGCGGCAGCGTTGCGATGAGGAATTGTAAAAAAGAAGATGATATAGACTTATTTATTATTGCCCGAAAAAATACCGTCTGGTTTACGAGGCTTTGTATATTATTTCTTTTGCAGCTTACAGGCAAAAGAAGAAAACGGCAAGATACAACGGGGACGAATCAGCTCTGTGTCAATATGCTTATGTCTGAGCATGCGCTCACTTTGTCTTGGGAGCGGCACAGTCTTTACACGGCGCATGAAGTCACACGAATGATACCAATATTTGAGAGAGATAATATGTACAAGAGATTTTTACGAGCGAACAGGTGGGTGAGAAGATATCTGCCGAACAGTTTAGATACTAAGAGACTAAGATATAAAGATACGAAGAGAGAAGGCGAAAAATCACTTAATATCCTAATATCTCAATATCTTAATCTCTTAGAGCCACTTGCCAAAGCTGTCCAACTCTGGTATATGAGAGGACATCGCACAACAGAGGAGATTTCTGATACACTTCTTGCGTTCCATCCGCAGGACTTTAGGCCCCGCGTAGTGAAGGCGCTTGAAAAGCGTTTGGAAAAATATCATTTATGAGAGAGTATAACCTCGTTGTAAGTGGTGGGACATTTGACCATTTTCATGAGGGCCATAAAGCTTTTTTGCGTTTTGCATTAACATTGAGCGAAAAAGTACTCATTGGCATAACCAGCGATACGTTTGTAGCAAAAAATAAGCAGGCATCACGCATTGCTCGATTTGGTGAAAGGCAGAGAGCCGTGGTAGCTTTCTTGCAAGAGGCGGGATTTTCTGATCGAGCAACAATACTTCCCATTGACACAGTTTTTATCCCAAAGCAATGGGAGCAGTTACAAATTGAGGCAATTGTGGCGACTGATGATTCAGTCCATGGCGCATCACTAGTTAATGAAGACAGAAAAAAGCGAGGGTTATCAACGCTTCCTATTAAACTCTTTCAGCTTGCTAAATCCGTTGATGGTCTCCCTATTTCAGCTGCACGGATTCGGAAGGGGCTTATCGATAGAGAAGGAAAGCTTTCTATTTCACCAGACTGGTTTTCCCAAACACTTGTGTTGCCCGAGGCGCTTCGGCTTCAGCTAAAAGAGCCTATTGGGGAAATTATCCGGTTTGAGACATATGATTTCTCTGCTATCTCCATGGATCACGTAGCTACAGTTGGAGACGTCACTGCGAAGCTTTTTCATGACCACGGATTTTTTCCAAGACTATCTATCGTTGATTTTATGGTGAAGCGGGAAAAAAGATACTCTTCTTTTGATGAGTTAGGTTTTACAGGTGAGGAAATAGTCTATACGGTCGTAAACCCCCCAGGGAAAATAACGAGCGATTTATTCCGGACAGTCACAGAGGTTTTTGAAACGATCCATCAACAAGACAAGCACTCTATCATACGGGTTGCAGGGGAGGAGGATTTGGCTGTTATACCGGTTGTTTTGGTTTCCCCGCTTGGGTTTCGTGTCTTTTATGGACAGCCAGGAGTTGGGGCTGTTGAGGTCATTGTCACTGAAGAAATAAAACAGCATTTAAAGGGCATGCTCCTGCGGTTTCAAAAGGCGTAATCCTATAAAAATAGCCTCAATTTTGCCCTTTCTCGGAGTTGACAAATAGAAAGAATTTGACTATACTCAGCATGTTTTTGACATTTTCCCTCTGGTATCGAGGGATTTTCTTTGTCTGTTGACCTATGGATAGTAAAAAAATATATCTCACAAAAGATGGGTTGACTTCTCTGCAAAATGAGCATGGGGAGTTAACTAAAAAGAAACGGCCAGAAGTATTAGCACGGGTATCTGCAGCGCGAGATCTCGGAGATCTCTCAGAAAACGCGGAGTATGTCGCTGCGCGGGAAGAGCTTTCGTTTATTGATGGGCGAATCGATGAGCTCGAGGAGCTTCTGAAAGAAGTCATTTTGATTGCTAAGACAAATGGTAGAGCAGGAGTACATAGTATAAAGCTTGGTTCAAAAGTTACCGTCAGAATCGATGGGAAAAAGGAAGTCTATATGGTGGTTGGAGAGTTTGAGGCAGATCCGGCGGAGAAGAAGATATCACATGAGTCGCCGCTTGGGAAAGCGCTTCTTGGGAAAAAGGTAGGAGAGAAAGTTGAGGTAGAAGCTCCGGCGGGTAAGATTGTTTATACGATTCTCTCAATTCAATAACTGCTTTTATCATTTATTCATACGGATGATATTTACATCTTTTACGATTATCTAGTATATGCAACAAAAGCTAATGCTAGCAGTCCTCAAGCAGTATGCCTCTTCTGGAGTAACTATAAAACGTATTCCCATACCAAAGCCTAAAACAGGTGAAGCACTTGTTCGGGTAAAAGCAGCCTCTATATGTGGCACGGATATTAGTATTTATGACTGGACGCCGTGGGCTAAGGGACACATTGCTCCGCCAATTGTGATTGGTCATGAGGTGGTTGGAGAAATTATAGAGATGAGGGGAGAGGAGACATATGGCCTTAAAAAGGGCAATCTTATTTCTTCTGAGACGCATATTTTCTGCAATCGTTGTTATCAATGTAAAATCAATAACCGACATATTTGTGAAAATATGGAGCTTTTTGGTATCGGACGAAATGGCGGTTTTGCAGAGTATGCAACAATTCCTCTGAGAACTTCTTGGAAGAATGATTCCAGTTTGTCTGTTCTTGAGATGAGTGTACAAGAGCCATTGGGAAATGCAGTTCATGTTGTGCAAAAAGCCCAAGTAGTCGGTAAAAGAGTGCTTGTTATTGGCTTGGGACCGACTGGATTGTGCGCTGTAGCTACGGCAAAAGCCTATGGAGCAAAAGAGGTTATTGGGATGAATAGAAGTGAGTATAGGAGAAAACTAGGGATGAAAATGGGTGCAGACAAAGTAATTTCTTCTCTTTCAAAAGATTTGGAGAACAACTGCGACGTTGTGCTTGAGATGTCAGGGAATGCGGATGCTTTTGTATTGGCTCTTAAAGCTGTAAGAATTGCTGGGGTTATTGTTGCTTTTGGGATACCAAAGCGGGAGGTATCAATTGATATTGGAAAATATCTTATCAACAAAGAGATACGTATTGAATCGGTTTTTGGGCGAAGAATTTGGGAGACGTGGTTTCAAGTGTCAGACCTTCTGAAAAAAAAGAAAGTTGACCTTTCAAAAATGATAACTCATAAATTCAAGCTTTTGGACTTTGATAAAGCTATGGAAGTTATGAAATCGGGAGAGTGTGGGAAAATAGTACTTGTTCCTTAAGTATATGAAGCAGATAGCACATTTTTACAAAGAATTAGAGGAGAAAATAAAGATAGGTAAGGCTCCAGTCGTTGTTGAATCAGGACAAGGAGCGTACCTGACAATAAAAGGAAGAGACGTCCTCAATTTTTGCTCAAGCCACTACTTGGGGCTTGCTGTTGATAAGAGCCTGAAAAAAGCCATAGCAAAAGCAGTTGAGAAGTACGGTGTTGGGACTGGCTATAGAACGCTTGCCGGAACGCATATTTTGCATGTAAAACTAGAAGAAGCACTTGCGCGCTTTAAGAAAGCAGAAGACGCCATTCTCCTTACAGGTGGGTATATGGCGAATATGACTGCTATTCAGACAATTATTGACAAGGAAGATATTGTCATATCAGATGCTCTAAATCACGCGTCAATTATAGATGCAGTACGTCTCTGTGGTGCAAAAAATAAATTTATCTACAAACACACAGATATGGCAGATTTAAAAGCCAAACTTGAAGAGGCAAGTAAGATCCGAAAAACACCAAAAGCAAATGGACAACTGCCCCTTGTTCTCATCGTTACAGATGGTGTTTTCTCAATGGATGGTGATCTTGCCCCGCTTCCTGAGATTGTAAAGCTTGCAAAAAACTATGACGTGTTGATCATGGTTGATGACGCGCATGGAGAAGGGGTACTTGGAACGGGAGGGCGGGGGATTGTTGACCATTTTGGCCTTCACGGGCTAGTTGATATTGAAGTCGGGACGCTCTCAAAAGCATTCTCTGTCATGGGCGGATTCATCACAGGAAAAAAAGAACTCATTACTTATTACAAGCGAAATTCGAGGCAATTCATGTTCTCAAGTGCTCTCACGATTCCAGATGCTGCAGCGCTTCTTGAGGCAGTAAAAATTCTTGAGGAATCAGACGCACTTGTAAAAAAGCTTTGGAAAAATGCAGAGTACTTGAAAAAAGTGTTTAAGAAGCTTGGGTTTGACACCGGAAACTCAAAAACACCTATCACGCCTGTGATGGTTGGTGATGAGGAGAAGGCGCTGAGCTTTAGCAGCAAGCTTATGGAAGAGGGGGTATTTGCGAGCGCAATCAGATTCCCCATGGTTCCCAAAGGAGCAGCCAGAATTCGCGTTATCCCATCAGCGTCACACTCGAAAAAAGATTTAGATTTTGGTATTAGAGCGTTTAAGAATGTCGCTCAAGCATTAAAGCTGCTAAAATAAATCCGCATGGTTATACACCGCGATTTTCCTCTATCTGAAATTCTTTACTATAAAATTGGTGGAAAAGCCAGATATGTTCTTGAGGCAAAAAACAGAGACGATATCCTCGAAGCATTAACATTTATTAGGAAAAATAATATTCATAATTTTCTGGTGGTAGGTCTTGGGTCAAATCTCCTGATGCAAGATGCGGATTTTGATGGAGTTATTATTTGGCTGTCAAAGCCTGACACTCAGGATATTTCCCTAACTCCTGAAGGACTGGTGCAGGCATTTGCAGGGCAGACGCTTGATGATCTTATTCAATTCGGATTTTCAAATAATCTTATCGGCATTGAGAGTCTGGGGGGATTGCCCAGTACTGTCGGAGGTGCGATCCGGGGTAATGCAGGAGCTTTTGGAGTGGAAATGAAGGATGTTTTGGAGAAGGTAGAAGTTTTTGATCTGCATGAGAGCAGGGTAAAAGAGTTAACGAACAAAGCAGGCTTGTTTGCCTACAGAGATAGTCTTTTCAAACACAGTCATAATTTAATTATTTTGCGAGGGTATTTCCGTCTGCGACCTGCAACTGATGAGGAAGCAGAGAAAGCAAGAGAAGTATATCAGGAGAAAATCGATTACCGGAACAGTAATCACCCGGTGGAATATCCTTCCTGCGGGTCGGTGTTTAAAAACATCAGGGAAAAAGAAAAGGTAGAGAAGATGATTTCTATTTGGCCAGATATGAGGGGAGAGGTGGAGAGCAAATGGCATGGGAAAGTATCCATGGGATATGCGATAAAGCGACTTGGATTTTCTGGTATGCAAGTTGGTGGAGCAAAAATTACTGAGAAGCATGCGAATTATATTAGTAATGTGAATAATGCAAAAGCAGAAGATGTGTTGGCGATTATTGAGCGGATCAAACAAAAATTCTCAGATATCTTCGGTTTTGAACCAGAACTTGAGGCAGAGATCGTTCACTGATTTTCTGGAGAAAACTTGCAAATACTGGTTGACGGATGTATACTCCCATTCAGAAAATTCCTTTTATGCGAGAACAGTCAATGCCACAGTCAAAAGATTTAACTGTACTGAATGCAGAATTCGTTCAGAAAACGATTGAATTGCTAGGGTCGTTATCTGAAGAAGAAAAAGAGCAATTTACCAGGGACGGTTTCGTAGTGGCACATAACAGGGCAACCATTATTAACCTCTGCTACTGCGGCTTGTGACGCACTGGATGAACAAGTTAGAGGAGTAAGGTATTCCTTTGGCGACTTCAATTTAGAAGCTTCTACCGGAGGCTGGGCAGCTCAAGACGGGGTTACTGAATCTTACCCGGGCGCAATTCGTAGAGTTAAAAATTTAATTGATCATTCGGATACTTTTTTGGCTGTTGCTTCAGATGCCGCGATTTTATCCGGTGTTAAATCATTGTTAGGTTCAAGATTTGCCTTGCACTCAAAGGGATTTTTAATGAACAAACCACCACACATTGCTGGGGAAAAAGATTGGCATCAAGATAGTGCATATTTTCCTGCAGAAATTCCGATAGTTACCGCTTGGATTCCATTACAAGACGTTGACGAACAAAATGGTTGTATGCATGCTGTTCCAGGTTCACATGTAGCCGGTAGTGTTGCGCATGTAGGAGCAGAACGTCATTTAGAAAACGTTGACACGGCGAGCTCAGTTACCATTCCTATGAAGGCTGGGAATATTCTTTTAATGGATATGCATACATGGCACTATACAGGCTTCAACAACACTGATGCTCCAAGACGCGCGTTGCTATTTCGTTATGTGCAAGCTGAGTAACTAAATTCCCATGCCTGAAATTTTTACAGGAGTCTCCGAAAGCTTACAGCAAGGCATTGAGGCTGGGAAAATTGAAAAAACGCACCTCATTGTAAATAGAGTACTGCAAAATGAAGCTTCTCTGAGAGGAGAAGAATGGATAGATATGGGAACAGATTACTACTATCCATTCTTTCATGGTTATGCTCCGACAGAAGCCGCTTTAGTAGCTCTTCATGAGCATCGCGAATCGAGCCTCCATTATCCTTCTTCATATGGACTGCTCTCATTGCGGGAAAGCTTTTCTGCGTTTATGGAAAAGCAGTTTGGTGTTGGACTTGATATTCATCGCGAGATAATGATTAACACCGGTGCATCCCAAGCTTTCGATGCATTTTCTCGTTCTTTTGCAGGTACGTATGTAGCATTACCTAATTTATCTCTTCCCACAGTTGCAACAATTTCTACTGGGAACGGTGCTAAAATGCTGCGTTTGCCTTCAAGTGAAGAAATAGGATTTATTGATTTAGACAAAGCAGGTAGTGTCTTACAAGCGCTGCCGGATAATTCAATACGATTTTTGTATCTTAACTCGCCATCCAATCCCACAGGCGACATTGCTTCATTTGATTACCTTGAACAGTTAGTAGCATTTGCTAGGCAATATAATCTCCGCATTCTTCATGATATGGACTCTTGGTATACTACACATGAAGGCGATATGCGACCACACAACATTTTAGAAATTCCAGGCGCAAAAGATAATAGCGTTACAGTCCTTTCAATTAGTAAAGAATTTGGTCTACCTGGCCTTCGGGTTGGATTCCTTGCAGGAAATGAAGAGATAATTGACGTCATACGAGAACATAATTCAACTTTTGGTATCATGATTCCGGAGCCTTGTCAATATGCTGCACAGGCTGCTTTTGACGAATATGACCCAGAGAGGGATAAACGAGAAATAAATAGAAGAGTAACTGAAATATTAGACCTCTCTATTGAAGGATGGTCATCTCTCGGTTGGCCTAGGGATAGCATTAAAAGGCCTCAAGGGGGATTCAAATATTTAGTACCGGTGCCAGCAAATATACCTGAGAAAGTTGGACAATTCTCCGGGGCCGAACTTTTGGACTTTTATATTGCTCGACGATGTGGAGTCAAGCTTTCATCGAGTCGTTCTTTTAATCCTGAAGAGAGCGGATATATACGTATCGTGCTCATGCAAGATGAAGCGAAAGTTTTGCAGGCTTTTGAGAGGTTAAGAGCATTGGGTATTGCCTATGATATGGATTTGCCTGTTGGGATAACGTATGAATACAGTGATTTTTTAAGAAAGAATGTAAAGAGTGATTTTTAGACAACTATGACTGAAAATTTGGAAATGTCAGGCAAAAATACGGTTCTTTTTGATTTAGATAATACGTTGTTTGACCATTTTTACTCACTTCGAAACGCTATAAGCGCAAATCGAGAACAGTTCGGATTAGATTCTTTTACAGTCAATCAGCTTATTGATACGTACAACGCATCGTTACAAGTAGCGTATGACCGATATTTAAAAATGGAAATTTCCTATGAGGAAAAAGATCGTGAAAAAGTGAGGATTTTTTTCGAAAACCTTAGTCTTCCTGCTCCAGGCAGTGAAGGCGTGGATGCATTTTTAGCTTCTTATGATGAAGTTTATTTTCAAGATAGGAGGGCAACTCCCGGTTCTGTCGAGACGTTAGTACGTCTTAACGAGCACGGTTTTAAAATTGGTGTTGTGACCAACGGCCAAACAAGAGACCAAACAGAAAAAATGGAGGCTATAGGTATCGCGCATCTTATTGACGCGCTAGTTACTTCAGAACAAATAGGGCATCCTAAGCCTTCGCGTCAGCTTTTTGCTGCTGCACTACAAGAACTTAATGCTACTTCTGAATCTGCATTATTTGTTGGAGATGACATAAAAAGCGATATAGAAGGCGCACTGTCCAATCGTATAGATGCTGTTTTGTATAAGCCTACTTCTAAAGAGACTAAAATCGAAATCCTTGGCACCATGGTTCACATAATCAAGCACATGAAAGAATTGTTGCACTATTTAGGTTTAGAAGAGGAAGCTTTTACCCCAATAATTGATATATCCGGAAATACAATTCACTTTTCAGGACTCGGAATTGACATTGTAACTGCGCCTCGGCATTGTATGTCGTTACGAAAAGAAACTATTCAAGACTGCTTTGCCGAAATGGAACAACTATGCCTAGAGCTATCTAAAGGAGCACCTATTAATGCCTTGGCGCGTCTTAAAAAAATGATATTGATGACAGCATATGACGCCCATTTAATAGATGAAGATAGGGTAGAGATAGCAGTTCCAGGCTTAGCTGATGCACTTCCACCAGCTTCTCGGGTAGTACCTTATGAAGAAAGGAAAAACAGTATACGGGTGGGAAACTTTTCAGGAGAGATTCAGCTAATTCCTAATTTGAATTGGTCTCCGAATGTAGAAAAAACTGCGATGGTATTAAAGCTTTTCCAAGGCTACTTGGATAAATTGAGTATTGACCATCCTCGCGCGGGGATACGACTTTTACGAGATTCTTTTTATCTCATTGCAGAACAGGCTGGTATTGAGAGAGACAATATAGTAATTCGAGGTGAGCATATTGAAGAGTAGTATAGTATTAAAAGAGTTATCAAGAAGATGAATATATTTAGGAAAGATAGTAAAAGAAATCAAGAAGTGTCATGGAAAAGTGTCGATGGGTTATGTGATAAAGCGACTTGGATTTTCTGGTATGCAAGTTGGTGGAGCAAAAATTACTGAGAAGCATGCGAATTATATTAGTAATGTGAATAATGCAAAAGCAGAAGATGTGTTGGCGATAATTGAAAAGATTAAACAAAAATTCTATGAAACCTTTGGTTTCTCCCCGGAATTAGAAGCGGAGATTATACAGTAATTGTTTTTATATGGTAGCAGAGATACCTCGACGTCCAACATTTGAACAAGCTTGGGCGCATCCTTATTTAGAGCGACATTAAAGGGCCTTTTATAATGATATATTGAGCAAAAGGGTAAGGATGCAATACAACCATTGCTCGATCAAGATATTGTAGGTCGAGACTGGGCGCTTGCCTTAGAAGAGATTGCTAAAGGTAGGGTTGGAAGTATTCAAACGGGAGAAGAAGTTGTTGGGGTATTATCGAATGCAGGATTATTAGATCGAGCAACCTATGTAGTTGAGCAATTAGAAGATCCTGGATGGTCTGATGTTCACCCAATCAGAGGATCGACGAGGCAAGGGAGAACAACGCGATATTATGTATTAATCCCAGAGAGCGAATTACGGCTACCATTTACTACGAAGTTAACTCTCAACGCGGCTCCTGAGGGAAGCGCTTTTGATTTTACGAAATGGGATATGAGAAGGGAGACAAGATTTAGCCGATTTCCTGGAAATTCTTGACAAATGTGGTATAATAAATTACAAAAGAAATATGAACATTGGAATTGAATCATTAAATACAAAGAAGAACCTCTCGTAGAGGGGTCTTTTTTTTTGTTGACCCCTCATTAGAGGGTTTTTTTTGTGGTTAAAAGATCGGATTTTTTTATGGGGAATAGAGTTGAAGAAAGAGCTATAACAGAAAATGCAAGCGGAATATTGCAGCGGTGGTATGCTGTGCGGCCAAATGGACCTGGGGCCTATGAAGGCTTGCGGAGAGATGAATTGCTCTCATTGTATGACCATTCTAAAAAATGGAGCGTCCGATGAATTTTATGTAGAGCTACATAGAAACCGTAATACAGCTCTCATAGCTGAAAAGGCTGAGGATAGGACATATCTTCTTGATGTCAATGGTCGAGTTGTGCGGTTTGAGGGGCCGACAACGAAATTTGGCTATAATCCGCAACGCATTGCTAAATATGCATATGACGAATTTGGGAGGCTTATTCATAGTCGTGAGGAGGTTAGACATCCATTGCTTGATGTTGTTACGTATATATGAGAGCGACGGTATTTGTATCCTGAGGGAGCACCGCCGGTGATTGAGACAACAACGCTTTATGAGACAGTATTTTTGGATTCTCATTCAGGAATGAATATAGGAGGAATTGGATATGGCAATTATCACACATATTGATGGGTGGACAGGAGAGGAGACTCTCATTTTTGCAGGGCCTGATCGTTCCGGAATAGTTCAGTTGGGATATACGGACGATCTACTCAACCTACCAAAAGCGTTAGATCCAGTGGATGAGGAGGGTTTACGAGAGGTTTTTCCTGGACTAAGCGACATAGAAGAACCCATAGAGATTGTTGAGTTAAACTATGATGGGTTTGGCCCAAAAAACCTAGAGCAAGTGATTACTTTTACAGGGCTCGGGCTTTATAAATCAAAATTTTATGTTTCGCCACAAGGTCACGGGGAGGTAGTTGGGTTAAGGCCGCAGCCCCAACCAGAGCCACACACGTATCAGCTGTTTACAGGAAAACCTCGGTCCGAAGGGGAGTACAGAAGAGTAAAGGGTTTTACAGACGTCATCGGAAGAGGGGGGCATACATTAGTGCCAGGTGTTATCGGATGGGAAAGATGCGATGAATACCGAGCAAGAAAACAAGCTGAACGACTATAGCTACCAGAACTTTAATAAACTACAAGAATGGAGTAGAATAACACTATGTTTTGGGCGGATAAAGAAGCACAAGAGATAAAAAAACGAAATCTCCCCTTTGAGTGGGTGGATGATATGAAGACGCCGTCTGGGAAAATCCATGTTGGTGCGCTTCGTGGTGTTGTGACTCATGATTTAGTATATAAAGCGTTACAGGATAGTGGTGTTAAAGCGAAATACACCTATGTCTTTGATAACCACGATCCGATGGATTCACTGCCTATTTATTTACCCAAGGAAAAATTTGAGCAATACATGGGAACACCGTTGTATAAGATCCCATCCCCAGTTGAAGGATATGCAAATTATGCAGAGTATTATGCCAAAGATTTTATCGATGTCTTTACAGTAATCGGATGTCATCCAGAGATACTCTGGGCAACAGATATTTATGAGAGTGAAAAAATGAATGACGATATCAAGCTATGTCTAGACAGAGCAGCAGAAATCCGGAAGATCTATGAAGGGATGTACAAAAAACCGCTTGCAAAAGATTGGTATCCATTTCAGGTTTACTGCACAGAGTGCGGAAAAGTCTCAACAACAAAAGTGTTTGACTGGGATTCGGAGAATGTCCATTTCACCTGCGACGTAAATCGGCTCGACTGGGCAAAAGGATGTGGATATAAAGGCAAAGCATCGCCTTTCAGTGGTAAGGGGCATGTGGCCGGAAAATTACCATGGAAAATAGAATGGGCAGTGAAATGGAAAGTCATCGGTATTACGGTCGAAGGTGCGGGAAAAGACCACATGTCTGCTGGCGGGTCACATGACCTGGCAACAAAAATTTGCGAGCGGATAATTAACTACCCTGTTCCCTATCCCCTTCCTTATGAGTTTTTCTTGGTCGGTGGTCGGAAAATGTCATCATCAAAAGGACTTGGATCATCCGCAGCGGAAATGCTTGAGATTCTGCCACCGGAGCTTTTACGGTTTCTAATGGTAAAAACCAAACTCAACCAGGCGATTAATTTTGATCCAGGAGGTAATACTATTCCAGATCTTTTTGATGATTACCAACAAGCAGCGACTGAATATGACGCATTTAAGAAAGACTTAAAAGCAGACGAGGATTTAGCAAGGGCATTTGAATATTCACAGATTGACATGAGTAATGTCAAAATGCCCCCACTCAAATCGCGATTCATAAACTCAGCCCAATGGGTACAAATGCCAAATGCGGAGCATAAGATTAAAGAGTATGGCATGGAGGAGTGGGTACCGTATGCAAAAATATGGGTTGAGCGATTTGCGCCTGATTCTGCAAAATACGAATTAAAAGAAGACATTCCTGAAAAAGCAAAAAATCTTTCCGACAAACAAAAAACATTTCTTAAAAAGCTGGCAAGCGAGATTGATAAAGACTGGAATGCCGATGAGTTCCAACAGCAGATTTATCTTTGGTCAAAAGAACTAGGGCTAGAGTCACATCAGGCGTTCGGTGCGATTTATATTTCATTACTTGATAAGGACTACGGACCAAAAGCTGCCTGGCTGATACATTTTAATAAAGATTTTGCGAGGAGGCGGTTTGAAGAAGTTTCCAAAGATTTTAATAATGTCATCCTGAATGAAATGAAGGATCTTAAAAATTCTTCGGTTACGCCTCAGAATGACAAAATAAAACCAGAGATTTTTTCTATTGATAGCATAGTTAAAGGAAAATATCCATCAATCTCAATTGGTATTTCTATTATTAAAGGAGTAACAATTGAAAAAACAAATTCGGAATTAGAAAAAGATAAAGAAGCATTATTAAAATCTTTGGAAGGGTTGACGACTGAGGAGTTGGGGAGGTTTCCTGAGATTTTGAGTTACCGAAAGCTCTATAAAGAAATGGGGATAGATTGGCATTCAAGAAGACCAAGTCCTGAAGCGCTCCTCAGGCGTGTCGCGCTTAACAAAGGATTGTATACAGTGAATACCTGCGTTGATGCCTATAATCTAGTAGTCATGAGAAATAGAATATCGGTCGGCGCGTTTGATTTGGACAACATTCATTTTCCAACAGTGCTGCGATTTCCAAAAGAGGGTGAGGAGATATTGCTTCTTGGCGATACAGAACCCACAAAATATAAAGAAACAGAGCTTGCATATTTTGATCAAAACGGCGGATACAATATTGATTTTAACTATCGCGATGCGCAGAGAACAGCGATACAATTAGATACGAAAAATCTCTATATCAATGTCGATGGCGTTTATGATATTGCGCCAGAGCAAGTTGAAAAGACACTTAAAGAAGCCTGTGATGCAATTATAAAATACTGTGGTGGGAAGCTAGAGCTATTTGGAGTCGAAACCGCTTCGTAATGCAAACGCTTCTTATTGCTACACATAACAAGGCAAAGATATATGAGTTGAAAGAATTCCTTTCTGATTTACCAGTAACGCTTGTTTCATTGTCTGATTTAGGGATTGATACGGATGTTGAGGAAGACGGGAAGACATATGAGGAGAATTCTAAGAAAAAAGCGCTTTTCTTTGCAAAGCTAACTGGTCTTCCGGCGATCGCAGATGATGGGGGAATTGAAATTGCAGCCCTCAGTGGTGAGCCGGGAGTAAAGAGTAAGCGGTGGTTGGGGTATGATGCGACAGATGGGCAACTGCAGGCGCATATGGCAAAAGTCGCTAGAGTACTTCCTGATGGCAATAGGCACGCGTCATTTGTACTCGTCCTAACACTTGCGCTACCAGACGGGAGAACATGGAGCACGGAGGGGAGAGTAGAAGGTATTGTCGTAAAAAAACCATTCAAGAAATATTTTCGCGGATTTCCATTTCGACTTTATTTTTATTTACCCGAGATAAAAAAATATTACCATGAAAAAGACCTCTCCCCATCCGAAATGGAAAAATATAATCACCGCTTTAAAGCCGTTAAGAAGCTTAAACCAATCATCCTCAAATATCTCAAATCTTAAATCTCAAATGACAAATCTACATCTAAAATCGTAAATCTTTTTTAAAGATTTAAGATTTACGTTGTCGTTTTGAGATTTGAGTTTTGCGATTTTAGATTTCGTTATGGTATAGTATCTTAATTCTTTCCTGATGAAGAAATTATTCTTTTTTCTTATCCCAGCATGTATCCTCGCAGTCATTCTTATTTTGAGTTACCAATTTTTCTTTATTCGCAAAAATGTAAAAGGAGCGCTTCAAGTGACGAGTAATCCGCAGAGCAAGGTATATCTTGGCGGAAAGCTCATTGGTCAAACGCCGCTTTGCAAATGTGAGGCAGCAGACATGCTCAGAGTTGGTTCATATACGCTTCGACTTGTCCCCATTGATACCGCCCTTAGCGAGTATCAGGAAAAAATAGAAATAGCTCCGTCTGTCTTAACTGTTGTCGATAGAAAATTTGCCAAGGCTGCTGTTTCTGATGGGAGTGTTATTTTTCTAACCTCGCTTCCTGAAAAATCAGCAACAGAGCTTCTCGTATTATCTCTTCCCGATAAAGCAGAGGTATTTATGGATAACGCATCTGTCGGCCAAACACCGCTTTTATTATCAGATCTTACTGAGTCAGATCACGCCTTGCGGGTTAGGAAAAATGGATATAAAGACAAGGTTGTCCGTATCCGTACGCCAAAAGGGTACAAGCTCACGACCCGAATATATTTAGGCATCGATGAAGCAAAAGTAGAGACAATTGCATCGCCTTCAGCAGGGCTGTCGCCAACCCCGGCAAAGAGCGTGAAGGTCACCATTTTACAAACGCCAAATGGGTTCTTGAGAGTTCGTACAGACGCTTCCCTTACCGCGGTTGAGATTGATCGCGTATCGCCCGGTGAAACCTTTGAGGTAGTCGATGAGAGGAATGGGTGGTATCAGATAAAACTACCAAGCGGAAAAGAAGGTTGGATCTCCTCGCAGTTTGCGAAGAAGCAATAGTACTACGCCTTTAGGCCGTAAATAATAAGGATGACGAGAAATCCCCAGGCAAGAACTGTTGCAAGAAGTGATTTATCAGAAAAGAGAACCCTCTCAGGGCTTTCTCCCTCGTGCTTCTCATAAATATCCTGCAAATAGCGCATTAGTCCATAGACGACAGGAATAATCGTTAACATCAACCATTTTCTATTCAGGTAGTCTGGTAAAAATTGAGGGAGCAGCAGTTCATTGGTTGTCGATATAGTATTTGAATACCCCAAAAAGGTAAAAAGCGCATACGAGATGAATGTTGAGGTTGCGAAGATTGAGGCATAGACGTCAAGTAGGCGTTCTGAGTAATGTGAGAGAGATTTCCTCACAGCAGCAATATTTGCTCCCGCGTGTTCTGAGATGAGTGTTAGTTCACGTCGACGTTTTCCTATAGCGAGGAAGAGCGATAAAGAAATGGTTGTTAATAGTAGCCAGACTGAGATATGATATCCGCTGACAATTTCTCCCGCGTAGACGCGGAGTATGTAGCCGCCTGCGAGTGCGAGGATATCAATAACAGCGATGTGTTTGAGGAAGGCTGAATAGGAAAATTGGAGCATAAGGTAAACAACGGCGATGAGGAAAAAAGCTGGTGTAATAAAGTAGCTTGTGATGAGGGATGAAATAATCAATATGGCTGCGATTATTACGCCAAGAGTTGGTGAAACATCTCCATTTGCGAGCGGTCGAAATTTTTTGAATGGATGTTGCCGATCTTTGTCTATGTCAAAGATGTCATTGATGATATATATGCCGCTTGAAATCGCACAAAAAATAAAAAAGCCATATGTAACATCGAGGAGTACATCCAGGTTGAATAATTCGCCAGTGAAGATAAGTGCGGCAAAGACAGCAAGGTTTTTTATCCACTGCCTCGGTCGAAGCAAGCGTAGGATATCACGAAGTTTCTTTTTCATGTCTTACGAGCAAATGCAAAAAAAATAGTGCTCCACCAACAATTACAATGAGCATTACGATAGCAAACACTTTACTCCTGCTCTGAAGCGCAAGTGAAATCGATCCCAATATAGCAGAAATACCCCAATAAAACAACGCGACTTGTCGTTGGCCAAAGCCAAGTTTCAATAGAAGATGGTGGAGGTGTTTGTTATCATGCCAGAAGGGTGATCGACCGCTTAATACCCTGCGCAGGATGGTGAATGCGGCATCAACCGTCGGGACGCCCATGACAAGAATTGCTGTTGCTAATTTTGCGCTTGAAAGAATCGAGACGACCGCAAGGAGAAGGTAAAGGCTTGTTGCGCCGTATCCCGGAAAAATCTTCGCTGGATAAAAATTAAAAAGCAAAAAACCAATTGACGCTCCTGCGATAATAAATGAGAGTTTGGCATCGATTAGAGCAGTTTCTTGTATATTTGGAAAGCGAAGACTCAAAAGCCCAATCACAATTGCCGAGATGGCAACGATGCCTGGCATTTGTCCATCAACGCCTTTACTCCAATTGAGCATATTCATAACCCATATAATCCAAATGATTGCGATAATTGATGCAAGGTCAATTGCGAAAAGTCCAGGTACCTTAAAAACGATCGTATTTAAATGGAGGATTCCACCCAGTGGATTGGTAATAAATGGGACGTTGACGCCGCTGCCGACGACGATAACAGCACAGAGAATATTAATCAAGAATCGGAGATAGGGAGAAACGTCTTTGGAAACCGCATTTAATTTATCGTCAATGATACCGATTACTAGTGCAATAAATGCTGCAACATAGAGAGAAAGCGTAATAGTATTGAGGGGCAAAAAAAGGAGACCCGCCACAAATGTCCCAATAAAAAGCGGAATTCCTCCACCCCGAGGTATTGGCTTTCTGTGAATAACACCCGGGTGTTTGTGAATCGTTGGGTCATCAAGAATGCCGAATTTTCGCATGAGGCGGATAACGAGTGGAGCGGTGAGCGTTGTTACCGCAAATGCGACTAAAAAAGGTGCTAAGATAACAGAGTAAACGTCCATATCACACAATAAGCTGAACAGTGCGAACGATAAAAATAATTGATAAAAGACTAAGTAGCATATTGGTAACCCCGAGAATGCGAGAAATAAGCGGCATGCGTTCGTAGAATACAGAAGAAAGGATAATATTTGTTATACAAAGGCCCAAAACTAAGAGCAAAGGAAGAAAAATATATAACTTATCACCGAGCCGTTGTTCGCCCCAGGGAAGTTGATTAAAAAGAGGAATCACCGGCGGGATATGGTTAAAGTTTAAAACAATATAGATAAACTGCAGAAGCAACAACCCAATAGTTATTAACATTGCCAAGCGAATAATTTTATCAGCGGTAATTCTTCTAATCAGTACGTTCATAAATAGCAGTGTCTCTTATAAGCATCTTCGGTTGATATCCCAAAAGTGAGAAAGGGTAGTTGGATGCGTCATGCATGAGAACAATATATTTCGGTTTTGCCTTTTGCAAAACATCTTCCGTCTCAGAAAGCGCTTTGTCTCCTGCTATATGGTATGCAACTGCGTACCTTCCCGGCGGGAGCGTTCCCGATAGCACATAGAGTTGTGCGCTGTTTCCCCATATGAACACTCCTTTATTTTTATCGGGAAGATTTTTTATATATCGCGCAACTTCGTAGTCACGGGGAACATCGCTGTCAAAAAACGCCTGATATTCAGAAACGCTTTTTTGTCCCAACAGAAATGTCATGAAATTCTGATAGTAGGCAGCGGTTTTTTTGTATTTATTAAAATCCGAAGGCCCAAATTGTTTGGATAAAAGCACTAATGCGAGAAGAAAGCACGCGAAGATAACGAACGATTTTTTCCAGGATGAAATCGTAAGGCCAAGGCAAAGGCTCACGCTTGGGAGGGCAACAAGAATATAGTGCGTATACGGTCGGTTCGAGAAGTATGCATTGAATACGGAAAAAGCAAGCCAGAGAAGTAGAAACAGAGCGTTTTTGGGAAGCGTATTTCTTTTAATAAAAAGAACTCCTACAAAAACGAGCAGTAACAATACCTTAAACAACAACAGTCCGTGTGGGATGAAGAATTCATTCTTGTATCCGACATAGCCGATGTTTTGCAGGAAGCTTGCTTGCAGGAAGCTTGTCATACTGCCTTGGATGAAAAAATAGAGTACTGTTAGGAGAACAGGTGAAAGAAACCCTAAAAGGAGTGACCCAAGTGATTTGAGGGGCAACAGAGAAAGAGAAAAACGTTTTGCCTTTTGTATATCGTGTAAAAAAGGAAGAAAAAGGAGAAATAATGAAAATGCCGCCAGGTCAAAAACAGCGACGATTTTGAAAAGAAAAGCAATCCCCAAGAGTAGACCGGCAACAAATAACACTTTGTATTTAGTATTAAGTATTAAGTATTTAGTATTTTCGTGCTGATAGACGAGATATGCGGCAAGAAGAATCGGGAGGAGCATGAAATTTTCTGCATTGGCTATATTTCCCTCAACCAAGGGAAGGGAGAAAAGTAGTGCAAACGCTATTGTAGCAATACTCGTCGCGCGTGACCATCGAAACACTTTTTTTGCCAAAAAGTAAAAGACGATGACTGAAGCAATGCCGCTAAGAAGCGAGGCAAGACGGATAGTCCCTTGATCTCCATTGAAGAATGCGTAAAGAAGGTAGAGAAGGGGAGGCTTGTTGTCCCAAATGCCATCATATAATAGCCTGCCGTTTCTCAGCGCAAATCCGATCGTTTGATAAATTCCTTCATCTCCATACCAGTAAGGCTCAATAAGCGAGGGAAGACGAAGAAGAAAAAAGAGAAAAGAGACAATCAGGAGAAAATGAACGTCGTGCTGCCGACGATCGGAGAGCGTTTTCATACTTTATCTGTTACCTTATACTCAAGCCTTTTGCCGAGCATAAGTTGTGTGTGTGAGATAAGTGCAGGAAGAGATGACAAGAAGAAGCCGACGATAGGCATTAAGAAAAACTCAAGCGGAAAGAGGAGTTTACGGCGAAGCGGTAAATTGGCGTTTTCAGGACGATTCTTGTAATCGATAAAGATCATGGCGACAATTGCCAAAAGACACGAAGTTAAGATAAACCCAGCCATTTTTGGCAGCATGTACCCAAGCGCTGTTCTGTAAAATACCGGATTGACAAATGGCATGATATTGGCCGCAACGGTTATGATAAACCAATTGGACGGCCAAAGAAAGTGATCGAGGAGGACGTGGTAGAGCATGGTCGTTTTTCTGACAAAAGGAACGTCTGGAACAGTGAACCACCATTTAATAAAGAGAGGATCATCAGATACACCCCATGACCATCTGCGCTCCTGATGATATTTATTTTTCAAACTTTTAATATAGCCTGTTGAAAAAGCTGCATCCATTGATGTCTTAAGAAAGATTGGTTCAACCCACATGCGACCTTTCTTGCGGAAAAACGCTTTGAAGAAAATACGGTAGTCTTCAGGAATGACATCGACATCCCAGAAGTCAATTTCTTTTAAGAGCTTAAAAGAGAGGGTGTAGGTTGATTGCGTAATAAGCCTGTCTCCCTGAACCAGCATAGACATCCGATACAGGCTGCCGAAGAAAGAAATAATACGCGTTGGCGCAGGTACTTTCCAAATATTGCTGTAAAAAACGACTGCTGATTGCCAGAATTTGTTATACCGCCTATCGTCGCTTAAGAATTTATAGGAGAGATAGGAAAAGTATTGCTTGTCAAAAATAGAATCAGCATCTACGGATGAGGCGGTTGCAAAGTCAATATCGAGATTTCCATTGACAAATAATTTTTCGTATGCAACTTTCCCCCCATACGCTTCATTGGATGATTTTCCCCTTATTTCACCTGGGACATCCGGATGGTAGGAGGCAAAAATACTCCCAAAGACTGAGGAGAATTCTTTAATAAGCTCATTTGCTTTTTCCCGACCGTCTTCTTCTCTTTCTTCCATAGCCAAAACGATGTGAATCTGTTTTGTGGGAAAGGTCTGATTTGCAATCGCAAGGAGCGTAATGCGGAGTTTCTCAACTCGCTCCTTGTAATTTGGAATAACCAAGATGTGGTTCACCTTTTTAAAATTATGAAGCGGTTTTGCTTTGGCGAGCCAGTCGGTTTTTTCTGCTTGCTTTATGCGCTTTGATGCGCGATACGCTGTGATAACGAGTGAGTAGGATTTATAAAACCAGTACACGTCAAAAAAGAGGATAAAGTAAGCAAGGAGAGCCGGAATAAGAAGAGAACCCCAAAGCGGTGAGAGGATCACGATCCATGTAGCAAAACCCAAAGAGAGCTCAAGAAACCGACGCGTTTTATTCGGATACCGGGTAAATATTCTGTCAAAAAAATTAATCATTTTATTCTGGGATGTCAATGGGATCCTTCGACTTCGCCCTGTACCAGACGGTACGGGGCTTCGCTCAGGATGACAAACTAACGAAGTTTGTCAAATACAGTATAGACGTTTTTGTCTGTTTGCACTACAAGCTCTTCAAAAGAGACGCCTTTTAGTTTTGCTATATACTGTGCGGTAATTATAACATAGGAAGGGGTATTTCTTGTGCCTCTGTGGGGAATAGGGGTGAGAAAAGGAGCATCGGTTTCAATAACAAGGCGGTCAAGGGGAGTGAGGCGTGCCAAGTCGGATAGGTCAGTTGATTCCCCGGGAGCCAAGCCCGGATAGGTGATATTGCCGTCAAATCCGATATAAAAACCAAGATCGAGTGCATCGTGCAGGACTTCTTTCGTTCCGGCAAAACAGTGGAACATCCCTGGCACTTTTTGTAAAAGATGTCTGTGTGCTTTGAGGATTTTTATAATATCTTTTCCTGCCTGACGGTTGTGGATTTGCAGGGGGAGGTTGTGGCGGGAGGCGAGCTTGATTTGTTCTATGAAGATATGGCGTTGATGTGTAGGATCAACAATGCCATTTGATTTATACTCATAAAAATCCAAACCGATCTCCCCTATCGCCAAAACTTTTGGGTGGGGGGCAAGGCGGTCAAGTTCTGCGATCCAGCTTGTCCTGAGCTTGTCGAAGGATCCTTCATGCTTGTCGGCGTGGTGAGGGTGGATGCCAACGATTGCGTATAAATCGTCGTATTTTTCAGCGAGCCTGACTGCTTCCTGGCTTGAGTCTATCTTGGTGCCGGTGTTAATAATCCTTGTGACTCCCCTTTTTAAGGCATTTTGAATTACCTCATCAACGTCGTGTTTGTAGGCGTGGAAGTTAAGATGGCAATGGACGTCGATCATATATTTTGTTATATACAGGATACCATAGGCATACCTTTTATAGTTTAAACATGTACGTAAAGGAATTATTTAAAGCTTAAATGGAGGAGAGGTTTTATTTCCCGAAAGTCAGCAGATGGATCAGTGTAAATATCAGCAATATCCTGAAATGGAATAACTAAGGGAGATGTCATTGTCCAATGTTTACCTTTTCTATTAGATGAACATGTCACGTTAAGTCTTCCATTGTCTCTGTTTATCCCAAAGATACTATCTTGAAGTGGAATATTCGTTCCGTAAGGAGTATTAACTCCTGCACGTTTTAGTGACTCTTTAGATAAATATACATTTCCTTCAATTTCTATTTCTTTCCATGAAAAAGTTATATCTCCAACATCATATATCTGAATAACCCTTCTCAGTGGATTACTATCAGCTGTGTTTAAGTACTCTATTGCCGAGCTGATCTGTTCACTAAGAACATTTTCAATCCCATACTGCTGAACAGCTTCTCTGACAGTGCCGCTTTTCCTTTCTCCTATAATATTTATTACTTTCATTGCGAGTGATAGCCCCATACCGAATATATCTAATAATTCTCTCGCCTCCTCAGGATTTTCAGCTTGGCCAACAAGCTTTTCGTATAGTTCCTTTGTGACGCTATGGGCTTCCTCCACAATTGGGTCACTTGGTTTGAGTCCCACCTTTCTAAGGATCATAGGGTATAGGGTTTCAAAGTGTACTTTGAATAGTTCTGAGCTTAGTGGTTCAGGGTTTCTGAGATAATTTATTAATATAGGAAGCGCAACTTGCCATTCAGAAGTCTCTTGTTCCCCAGTACTTGAAGAATTAGGTTCTGCTTGAAACCGTCCATGTGAAAGTCCATCTCTGTAATATGAAAGTTTGGTTAAAGTTTCGTTATCATCCCACTGTTGATCAAATCCTTCTGCGCCCGTATTTCTCTGAACATGAACTTGAAGTTCTCCAGCTTTAGGGAAGAAGATTCTCGTCCAAGTTTGACCTTCAGGATCAAGAAACTCAATCCGATCATAATCAGATTTTTGGAAAGTTCTAACCAGCCCTTGACTAACAACATCACTTGCTGGATCCCAACTGTAAACAACCCTCCTTGCATCAGAATATTTTTCAACTACCATCCGTTTACCAATCTTAGGGTTTGCTCGTTCTGTCCTAGTTAATCCTGAAGGGTAAGTAAATGTGCGTTCCAAGGCTCCTGCTGGTGTTAATTTCCACTCTTGACTCATGGCATACAGTATACTATAAGATTAATAAATTTGCAAGCAGTTATTCTCAGT
>CAZSQB010000006.1:0-259 GCA_964608945.1 uncultured Gammaproteobacteria bacterium | reverse complement strand
TTTGTTAAAATATATAAGAGCTTCCTCCCCCCAGTTTCTATATGAAAAATGTTGTTGTAATAGATAATCCGTTTGCGCAGCATGCGCTGGGGTATTTGCGGGATAAGAAAACAGATATTACGCAGTATCGGTTTTATTCTGATCAAATTTGTCAGATTTTGTTGAGTGAGTCATTGCGGAGTTTGGAGTTGGAAAACGAAATAGTTCAGACTCCCCTTTCAGAAATGCAAATAAAGCGGATAAAGGCAGACATTGTGAT
>CAZSQB010000005.1:0-36178 GCA_964608945.1 uncultured Gammaproteobacteria bacterium | reverse complement strand
TCTCTTGACATTTGCAAGAAATGTTTGTAAAATGCCAAGTTACTGTAATAATTCTGTAAGACCCACAGAACCTTTGCCCGAATGACTCAAATTAAAACACAAGCAATTCAAACAGCGCTCATGGGAGATTGGAATAGCGCAATAACACTCAACAGTCTGCTTCTTGAAGATAATCCTGAAGACATAGATACCTTAAACCGCCTCGCTTTTGCTTTTGCAAGCCTTGGAAATGTCAAAGAAGCAAAGCATATTTACCAAAAAGTGCTAACACTTGATATGCAAAACCCAATCGCGATACGAAATCTCAAACGGCTTACCAATAATCAAACAAAATACAATCCAAATAACACAGCGAGCCACCAGATGAATAACATATTCATTGAAGAACCAGGTAGAACAAAAGTAATAGAACTTATTAACATCGCTGAGCAAAAAATCATCTCTCTCCTCCGCTGTGGCGAAACCCTCACAATGCTTGTAAAGCGAATGAAAATTTTTGTCTTAGACAGCAACAAGCAATTCGTCGGTATGCTTCCCGACGACATGAGTAAGCGTCTTATTAAATTTCTAAACGGCGGAAATAAGTATGAAGCGTATGTGAAGACAGTGGATAACCATCGGCTTATTATTTTTGTGAAAGAAACCAAACGGTCGCTCCGGTTTAAGAATCAACCCTCATTCGCCTCATTTGAAAAAAGTAAATTTACACTCAAAAACGGTCAGCAAGCGCGAGTTCACCTGCGAGATCAGGATGAAGAGAAGGAAAACGCTGACGATCAGGATGATTCGTTCTGAAAAATAACTCTACCTTTTGTTAAGTCCTTTTTTGCCTCCCCGATTTCTTCTATTTTGTTCATTCCCTTAAGCGATCTATATGCAAGCGCTACAGAAATGATGGCCAGCACGATAATAACAAATAATAACATACCTATTGCATATACTACCCTAGAAAGTCTTGCTTGACAAGCTTTGCGTTCCAAGAATAATTTTTATATCTGAAATGGATAAACCGTCTTGCTTCTCAGCAGTAACCCCAAGTATCCGTTGTAATTTGTTGACTGTATACGATTTGCGCACTCTGTATTGCAATGACGTCTTCGCATCGCCCCCCCGAGCTGTTGAAACAGATACAACTTGACTACCCAAATTAACAAGCATTCTTTCAAGTCGTCTTCCAACGCCTGGTACACCAGTTGCATTAACAATTTCAATATCCATGTTCTCAGCAACAATATCAGCATCCTCAAAAAGAGCCTCAGATACTCTGTCTATTTGCGTCTCGCTTTGCGGTAGGGCTATTTCCTTTACGGACGTATTCTTGTCCGAAACGGTATTTGCAAAATATGACAACCTGATAAGATCAATAAAGGTAACATTTGTTTTTACCAAATCAAGACGCATTGCAAGAGAAAATAATTTTTTCCCGATTTTCTCCTCTGTTACCTCAGCTTTTTGTATAACCTCTCCATCTACATACGTCGCGAGCACTTGGCCGACTGTTTGCTTACCGAGATTACCTTGTAGCCTTAGGACTGAAATAGTTTTATTCTTTGGATCAAACGAGAGTATTTCCGCTCTGTTTTTTTCAGTCGTTGACAGTGCGAGGGTAAACCGATGCGACCCGTCAAATTTACTTGCTTTTATTACGGCAAAAGCTTTTATTGACAGAGAAATTGTTATTAGAAAAAAAACAATGAGACAAAATACAAAGAGCGTCTTCAGGCTTTTACCCCGCCCTTCTTCAGTTCTCTTTTTTCTCATAGTGAATACCTATGCAACTTACCTGCAGGGCGCCTATCTTCTCCTCTGATGGGTTGAGGAAGCATGGGGTTTGTGTTGCGGTTTATTAACAAGGTACAGCAGTGTTAGCAAAAGCGCTGATACACCTGTCGTAAGCGCTATGAAAAGATGGAAGTTCCCAGATGCAATAATCGATTCTTTATAAGAAGTAAATAACAACAAGACACTGCACGAAACTGCAATAATAAGAAAGGCTACAAATGCCTGGAGTGCTGAGAAGTGCTTTTCATGATGATGCTGTACCATAATTCTATTAAGCAACAACCAATCAGAAATGTCAAGGGGTATTGTCAATAGTAATTTTTTTTCTTGGAGATGACCTCAGGCGCCCTGAATACAGGAGCACCCAAACCAAAGACACCACTACCCTGCTTCATGTCTTTTCCTTTTTTGGGTTTTTTCTTCTCGCCTTTATAAAATCCACCAAAACCAGCCATAATCGCTACGCTCCAATTTCTAATTCCTAATATCTAATTTCTAAACTATTAGGTGCTTATATTTTATAATAAATTTTCTCTCTAATCAACTTTCTCTAGTGAATTCAGAAAGGTCTGCAGCTCTTCTGGCAACGGGCTTTCAAACTCAAGTTCAGCAGCCGTTGTCGGGTGCAGAAACGATATTTTCGCTGCGTGCAGGAAAACTCGAGACAATAATTTCCTATCATTTCTTGCTGTTTTTCTCCCTGCGTAGAGAAAATCTGCGAAAATAGGATGGCCGATGTATTTGAGATGCACTCTGATTTGATGCGTTCTCCCTGTCTCAGGATATAACTCGACTAGTGACAGTGTTTCTTTTTTATTAGAAATTAGCCTTCGCCCCGAGCTCAGGCCGAGGGGAAATTTGTAATTAGAAATTACTTTATATTTTGTCACCGCTTCCCGGCCTCCTGCAACAATACCAAATTGCTTCTTATTCCATGGAAGCCTACCAACAGGAACGCGTATTTCGGAATCGGGAGGGGTAAGGCGTCCATGCGCCAATGCAGTGTAACTCTTTTTTACTGTCCGCTTTTTAAATTGTGCCTGCAAATGAGCAAAGGCCACTGGATTTTTTGCAATAAGCAAAATTCCTGATGTCTCCTTATCCAGCCGATGCACGATCCCTCCCCTATTGAAAAATTCGAAATCCGAATTTCGAAATCCGAAACTGTTTTGATCATTTGAATTTTCGATTTTGACATTGTTTCGCTCGCCCTGAGCGAAGCCGAAGGGAATTTCGTATTTCGTGCTTCGGATTTGAAGATATTCTTCTGCCCAATCCTGCACAGTCTCCTCCCCTTTTGTCGTATCTGAACGATTGACGGTAATTCCAGCTGGCTTGCTGATAATTATAATATCGTTGTCTTCAAAAAGGACTATCTGTTCCATTATTTTTTCCCCCGGAAGGCTATCTCCTGCTTGATGAGAATAACAATTGACCCGATGAAGAGGAGTAAAGCGAGAATATCCTCATTTTTTCCACTTCTTATGCCTATGACAAGAGAAATGAATGAAAATGTCAGGAGGAAAAATATCCCTAATGTTCCGCTTTTTATGTCGCTTCGCAGGGCTCTAGGGTAGAGAAATTTGAGAAAAAATAAAAATAATACTATGTAGATAAACGGCAGGTAGATATTCTCAAAAAGGTTGAGATTTTCATGTAAGAATAATGTCCCGATATATCCAAACGGCAACGCAGAGAGAAGCGCAAGCGCTAAGTAGTCAATGATCCGCCCAGTCGGTATTTTTTTCTTCCTTGTGAAAAATAAAACAAAAAGCGCTGCACCACCCACTCCTCCAAAAAGTGATAATCCGGGAAAGTAAGGGATAAGAAAAAAAACGAGTGGATTAAGAAACGCGCGATCGAAGGAAAAGAGTGCGTAGAATAACCGTGCGCTTATTACCCCGCTCACTGCTGCAATGAATGCTATGTTGAAGAGATGTTCGACTGTTACATTCTTGCGGATGAAAACAATATCATCTCTTCCAATAACATAGAGACAAAATAAAAAGATGAGAAAACTAATGACGAGAAATATAAAAAAAAATTCCATATGTCCTAAAACCTAATTGCAATTTTTGCAAGACCAATGAGTATCAACCCTATACCGATCCCGACAATCACACGGGTTACACCAATAAGGTCTGATAATCCACCGACTAATATAACAGGTATCAGGGACATGATGCCAATGATAGTATTAAGCATGCCATATATTTTCCCGCGCTCTTCATCTGTCGTGTGCTCCTGAAGTGTCGTATTTGAGGGGACAAAAACAATTGCGTTCGCTAGTCCTAGTATAAAAGCAGTCAAAACAATAATATGAATACTTGTGATATTAAGAATAACTGGCAACGACTGATTGATGACCTGAACGATTTCTCTTGAGGCGATTTTTGACCCATACGGAAGCGCGAGCATGGCTATTCCTGAAAGCACTAATCCAAAAGTCACAATTTTATCTTTGTTATAGTTATGGAATAGTCGCACTAATATTGCTGCGCCGACAACAACTCCGAGCGCAGCTGGAGCAATAAAGAGTATCGGGAAATCTTCTATTCTAATATTAAGCACCTGGCTCGCGTATCCCGGCGCGATGACTGCAACAATGAGAATCATCGCTTGCGAAAGCGCAAGGAGAAATATGGCGTGGTGGACAGTTTTGGAATAGGAAAAAAACGAGAAGATTTTTTTTAACTCGTGTCCTGCTCTCAATACAACATTTCCCCGCGGTGCTTTTTCTGACGGTACATGATCATATTTGATAAAAGAAATAAAAAGCGATCCTATCAAAAGAAGCAACGCAATAATAATAATTGCTTGTGTATTTCCGAAAAATAAAATCAACGGACCAGAGAGAATGTAGGCGAGTAAAATAGATCCATAAATGCCCATACTAAACAGCGCATTTGCCGATAAGAGCATCTTCTTTGGTACGGTCAAAGGAACCATTGGCGTCTCCGCGGGAATAAAAAATTGGGTAACTATTGCAAAAAGAAATGTCATAAGATAGATCATAAAAAGACTTTCGTGGAAGAATATGAGAGGGATAAGGAGCGCTGCGCGGATACTATTGGTTGCCAAAAGAATTGATTTCTTATCTTTATAGTCAACATATATTCCCGCCATAATGCCAAACAAAATCTGCGGAATAGTAAATGAAAGGACAACGCCTGCGACGGCTGCGCTGGATTTTGTTATAGAAAAAACAGAAAGTAACAAGTAAAAATTAAAAATGTAGACTGCAACCTGCGTGAAGATCTCGCTGAGCCAAAGAAAGAAAAATGGCCTGCTTGATAAAGCCCCGAAAAAGTTGTTGTTCATGGTTAGACTGCCTATTAAGACACCTTAAGCTTTTTCGCTGTATGCGCCAGTGCGAGTATCAATACGGATCTTGTCCCCCGTATTGATAAAAAGAGGAACCTTTGTCTTTATGTCGTTTTCCAATAGAGCGTCCTTGAAAACATTGGTTGCTGAATTTCCTTTTGTTGCAGGCCCTGTTTCTATTACTGTATACACCATCTTTGGCGGCAGCATGACTGATAATGGCTCATTGTTGAGAAAACTGACTGAAAAGCTTTCCCCTTCTTTGAGGAATACATGGTCAGACACGACATGAAGCGGAACTGCTATTTGTTCGTATGTATCAGGATTCATGAAATAACATGCATCCTGGTCCTTATATAAAAATTGCATGTCATTTTTAAGAACATGCACATTATTTACTTTTGCACCGTTAATATAACTCTTCTCAAGTGTTGCGCCATTTTTAACATTTCTTACTTTTATTTTTATATTGGCACTTCCCCTTCCCATTTTAATATGTTCATAGGAGAGAACTTGAAATAATTGTCCGCTTTCCTCAAAGGTGGTACCTGCACGAAGATCTGTGACAGAAATCATTTTCTTTTTATCCTCACTAACCCCGAACAGACAACAGACAAAACCCCTCGTTTTTCAAGCGCATCAAGAAACAGGTTCGCACCGATTGAGTCAGCTGCCATATGCCCAGCGTCAATAACGTTGATGTGCAGTTCGCGAAGCTTCTTTACGGCGTCTTCACCAACGTGCATCTCAACAAGCGTTCCAACGCCTGCTTTGGCTAATTGCTCATATAGCTTCACCGACGGATTTGTGCCACCAGTGAAACCGACAACAACTTTCCCCGCGCGTCTCGTCGCGCTTCCAGCAACAAGAATTGGTCCTGACTTTCCTTTCATTGCTTCAACGAATTCTGGAATTTCCTGTATATACTCCAGCACATCTCCTGCTGTCTCAAACTCCCGCTTCGCAAGATGCTTTCTCATAAAATCGTTGCCCATGTTGTCCCAAATAGTATGCAACGCCACAAGTGGTACTTGCATCAACCGCGCAGCGTCAACGGTTCTGGCATGATTCAGCGGATTAAATCGCCTTTGTACTTCTAATTTTCTTTCCTCAAAGAGTGAATGCGCCACGTTGACCGGTACACCCGCATCTGCATACATATCAATCTGAATATCCATGACTTCCCAAAGACTTGAAAGCGCGTGTCCATCAGGATGGTGCGAAATAAGAAGATCAAATTTCCCACCCTTCTCGTTTAATCGGTCAAGCATTAACACCTCAGCAGTTTCTGCATCAATACCCGCTAAGAGTTTTTTTACTTGTTTTTTTGGGTCGCCATAGAGGATACGAGAATCAGAGTAAGGATTTTTTAAAGTCTCTGGGTCAAAGTACTTTTTTTTCTTTGCTGGCAACTCTTCGTATTCTTTTTTTGTTTTGGCTAGCCATTTTTTCGCACCGTCAAAACCCCTCGGATCAGCCTTCATCCCCATCTCAACAGCTAAATCATAAATTTGTTGAATCGTCATACTTCGATAATACTCAGTATGATCCTGAACTTAGTTGAAGGATCATGGCTATAAGTATATAATATACTAACTCAAAAATCAAAAGTTAAAAGGCAAAAATACAACTCAAAAGATAAAAGTTGGGGACGATTGTTTTTGAATTTTAACTTTTTTTTGGGCTAGGTGGTGGAATGGTAGACACGCGGGTCTCAAAAACCCGTGAGCTTTAAACTCATGAGGGTTCGACTCCCTCCCTGGCCACTTCTCTTTTCAACTTACTCACGTTAATAAACTGCTTCCAGGTTTTGTGATTTTTCTTGTATTCCTTATATTGATTTTGTTTTACCAAATGCGCTTTTGTTGAATCTTCCAAATGATCGATGAATAATATGCCGTTGAGGTGGTCGATTTCGTGTTGAAGAAGAATAGCTTGCCAGCCTTTTGCGTCAATGACAAATTCTGTTCCCCAGCGATCAAGCGCTTTTATCTTCACTCTTTTGAAACGTGGGACCTCTCCCCAAATGCCAGGCAGATTGACACACCCTTCCAAGCATTTAGTAATTGTTTTTGAATGCCAGAGAATTTTTGGATTAAGAAAAACATGCACATCGCTCTTAGTCCTTCTTCTGATTGCAAAATCCAAAACAGAGATTTTTTTCATTATCCCGACTTGATTGGCTGATAGGCCAATTGTCATCGGTTTTCTCTTATCGCTTCCCTGCCCTTTATTGTTTTTCCCGTAAACATAATCGAGTAGTTTGTCTATCTTCTCTTGAAGCTTTATGCTATGGAGTTCTTTTCGTTTAACATCATCGCAGGCAGTTCGTAAGCGTTTGTCAGTTCTATGAAGTTCTTTGAGCATATTATGCAAGAATTGTTACGCCGAATTTTTTGAGCTCTTGAAAGAGAACATTGACTGGAAGACCAACGACGTTAAAAAAGTCCCCATCAACTTTCTCAAACAAAAGGCTTCCTAGCCCCTGGATCGCATACGCGCCTGCTTTATCACGAACGTGTTCTCTTTTGACGTACGCGTCTATTTCTTCTTTTGATATTTTTCGCATAGTCACTTTTGTCGCTACAGATTTTGTCACATACTTTCCTGTCTCTGTATCGAGGATGGTAAAGCCAGTAATTACTGTGTGTGTTTGTCCGCTGAATTTTTTGAGAATTCTTTTTGCGTGCTGCATGGATGTTGGCTTGCCGATAATTTCTTTATTAAGCACAATAAGAGAATCGGCTGCAATAATAATCGAATTCTTTACTCTTCTCCCAACTGCCTTTGCTTTTTGCTGCGATAAATATTCTGCTTGTGCACGTGGCCCAAGCCGTGGATTCATTTTCTCAGGAATATTACTCGGTTTTACAATAAATTTCAGCCCAATACTCTCAAGTAACGCTTTTCTTCTCGGAGACGATGAGGCAAGAATAATCTTTTTCATTTTGTATAAACGCAGGGGTATTATTGCATAGGGTTGGCTTTTCTTCAAATTTGACTCATCACTGCCTTTGGTCTATTATGCTATGACCGATGCGAAAGAAACGAATAGGCATCCTCTTCGGCGGCAGATCTGCAGAGCACGAAGTAGCGCTCCAATCAGCAAAAAGCATTATCGATGCTATCGATAAAAAGAAGTACGACATTGTTCTTATCGGTATTGACAAAAAGGGCAAATGGCATCTTAGTAAACAGACACATTTCCTTCTCAATGCGAATAATCCTAGGCTCATTGCGCTAAATAAATCGCAAACTTCAGTAACACTTGTTCCCTGGCAAACGCAACAGTTGACAAACCTCACAAACGAAACTACAAAACCAATTGATGTTATTTTTCCTGTTTTACATGGCACGTATGGGGAGGATGGGACAGTACAAGGACTTTTAAAGCTTGCAAATATTCCATTTGTCGGCGCATCTGTTCTTGGCTCTGCTGTTGGCATGGATAAGGATGTTGCAAAACGACTACTACGTGATGCAGGGTTACCAATCGCGAAGTTTTTAGTCTTGAAACGCAATAATGTCATTCTGGCAAGCGAAGCCCCGTACCGTCTGGTGCAGGGCGAAGCGCGTCCAGAATCTCCTATTAGTCATCCTCGCGAAAGCGAGGATCAGATCCTCAATCAAGCCATGCCTGCCGACAGGCAGGTTGAGGATGACAAATATTCTTTTGATGATATTGTAAAAAAATTGAGCCTACCGTTTTTTGCGAAACCTGCGAATGCTGGATCATCAATTGGGGTAAGTAAAGTAAAATCAGAATCGGATTTTGAGAAGGCGGTCGATGATGCTTTTTCATACGATAATAAAATTCTACTAGAAGAGTTTATCTATTGTCGCGAGATAGAATGTTCTGTTTTGGGCAATGAAAATCCGATCGCATCGCTACCTGGAGAAATAATTCCAACGCATGAGTTTTATGACTACGATGCAAAATATATTGATGAGAACGGCGCGGCTTTGCAAATACCGGCAACGCTTCCGCAAAAAAAAGTAAAAGAGGTGCAAGCATTGGCAGTTAAAACATTTCAAACGCTTTGTTGTGAAGGCATGGGACGGGTTGATTTTTTTCTCGACAAAAAAAATAGATTTTTTGTGAACGAAATTAATACCATCCCGGGTTTTACAAAAATAAGTATGTATCCCAAATTGTGGGAGGCAAGCGGAATCCCCTACCCCAAACTTATTGACCGACTGATACGACTGGCAATCGAAAGACACGAGAGGGATCAAAAATTAAAAACGTCGTATACTACGCGGTAGGAATTGATTGTATCCATTCCGAGATTTTTGCACTAGCTTCCTCTTGATTAAAAAAGTATCCATCAATTCGTAAAGAGGGCGCGACGAGTGTCCCTTGCAGCTCCTTTACGAATTTTTCCAAATGATCAACTCCTCCGCAAAATTCGGGATATGACGAATCTCCCAATCCGAAAACCGCAAATTTTTTACCCGGCATTGTTTTTCCCTGAGCGGCTGCTATAAAGCTGACGAAATGTTCATGCGGAAATCCTCCTTGCCCATTAATATCCCAGCTTGGAGTTGCGAGAATAACCAAATCATAATTATTAAATGCATCAAGCTGCACTTCCTGTACATCCTTTAACTCCACAGTGTGTCCCTTTGCGGATAATTGCTGAGACACAACATCCGATGCCATATGTGTGCCACTTGAGTAGGTAGCAAAGACGATAAGAATCTTCATAGGTTATCTCCGATCCCTGTGATTTGATTGTAGCATAAATAACCGATCTGTCCACCGCTCAAGCAGAAAAATAAGGAAAACATATGACCCGTATGACAATAGCTCAAGTATCGTTGGTTTTGCAGTATACCCAAAGAGCGTCCGAAGCAAACCACCCACCAGGCTATTGTTATCAAGGATATGAGAAATATTTAAGAGCGGGTCAAAGGAAAAAATTGGCAGTAGCCCTGCCCCTTGAAATTCATGTACACCATGTGCAACCAACCCCGCAGCGAATAATAACAGTATCGCTCCTGATATCTGGAGAAGTTTGACTAAATTAATTTTCAAGCTATAACGAAATATCGCATACCCCAATCCGCCGGCAACGGCCATGCCAAGCAGTGCGCCTACGAGTTGATTTCCTTCTGAGAGAGAACTCACTGCACGAAGATAAAATACTGTCTCAACGCCTTCGCGAATAACTGATGTAATAGTTAAAAATACGATACCAAAAGGATAGCCTTTTTGAATGTGATATTGTGCTTTCTTCTGAAGCCTGATCGCAATTCCTTTTTGCCTGTGCACCCAGAGAATCATCCATGTCAGAAATCCGGCTGTTGCAAACATTAGGAAGCCTTCGAATGTCTCTTCAGTTTTCCCTGCAAAGCCTCCGAACGTGACATGAAGAATAAAAGCAAGAAGAATCGACAACCCCACGCCTCCAGTTGCGCCGTACCAGACATACTTATTGAATTGTGTTTGTCTTGTTTTGGTAAAAAATGTCAGGAGGATCCCAACAACCAGTGCTACTTCAAGTGTTTCTCGGAATGTTATGAGGCCTGCTGCAAACATAAAAGATTGTTCTACTATAAAACATAAAACTTATACTGTCAAGGTATTAGTTTGCCTTAATCAATAAGGACGGACCTTTATGCAAGGTCCGTCCTTCCAAACTAAATGTAAGCTTACATTTGTGGTCCTCCTGGTGGAGGAGTTGGCGCGCCGCCGCCTTGATTTGGGTCTCCGACTGGAGGAACGACTGGTGGTGGTTCCGGTGCCGGTTCTGGCGTTGGCGTAGGAGCTGGTGGCGGGGTTGGCATTGGATTTGGTGTACCAACTGGTGCACCGCCAGTTCCTGGCGTTTGTTGTCCAGGCTGATTACCTGTTTGATTTGGATCCATTCATTATCACCCCCTTCTAAATACGAATTTATCCTAATTTAAATAATCCAAATTAATCCGAATATATTCGGATTAATTCGGACTAATATTATTCGGATGAATTAGGATGTTTTTTTTCCACATTTAAGAATCGTATCCTATTACCTCGAAAAAGTAAAGAAATTTCTCCTGTCCTGCCATTACGATGTTTGGCAATCAAAAGAGTTGTTGGAATAAGCTCCCCAGACATTTCACTGTCTGGCCGGTACAAAAACATGACGACATCAGCATCTTGCTCAATTGCTCCGGATTCACGAAGATCAGCAAGCTGCGGCCTCTTCTCTCCCCTATGCTCAACAGCGCGTGATAACTGGGAAGCAGACAACACAGGAACATTTAATTCACGGGCTAAATTCTTTAAAGCCTGCGAAACAACTGATACTTCTTGGACGCGATTTTCATACCGCCTTCCAGGATCGACGAGTTGCAAATAATCAACAATAAAAAGTCCAACGTTATGCTCAAGTTGCAGTCTTCGCGCCTTGCTTCTCATTTCTGCAAGCGACAGACCTGGCGTATCATCAATAAAAAGCGGCGCGTCCCCGAGCTCACCCATCGCATCCGATAGCCTGACGTAATCAGGATCTGTTAATTTTCCTGTCTTGAATCGCCACGCGTCAACATCTGCTTGCGCAACGATAAGCCTATCGACGAGTTCCTCTTTGCTCATTTCCAATGAAAAAATGCCAACCGGCCTTTTTTCATTGACCGCAATATGTTGCGCGATATTTAAAACCATCGCTGTTTTTCCCTGCCCCGGACGTGACGCCAAAATAAGAAGGTTTGCATTCTGCATGCCAGAGAGCATGTTGTCAAGGTCAACAAATCCAGTAGCAACGCCACGTAACCCCTCTCCTTTTCGATGCAGTTCGTCAATTCTATCAAAGCTTTCAGCTAATGTTTGCTTGATAGGGACAAAGCCACGCGTGATATGTCCTTGCGAGATTGCGAAAAGTGAGGATTCTGCTTTATCAAGAACCTCTTTCACCTCGACATCTTCTTCATACCCCATCTCTGCAATATGGGTACCCGCTTGTATCAATGATCGTTTTGTGAATGCCTCCTTAACAAGCTGTGTATATGTTTCAATATTTGCAGCTGTAGGAACGCCCTCAACCAAATCGGTAAGAAAGGAAGATTCTATCTTTGTTTTATTTTTCCTAAGCTGTGCCGTGAGCGTCAGCAAATCAATCGGCTTTCTTTCTTCATAAAGCTTGAGCATAGCGTCATAAATTATGCTATGGGTATCACTGTAGAAATGATGCGGGAGAAGCAGTTCAGATACGATGTTAATCGCGTCTTTGTCTATGAGTAAACCGCCTAAGACGCTTCGTTCTGCTTCATCATTATGGGGAGGAGTTTTTACTTTTACCATAAAATTTCAAATAATTACCAATTTCAAATATCAAATGCCAAATGAGTGCATTGGAAATTGGATATTGGAAATTTGAAATTGGTATTATTACTGCGCGAGCAGTACCGTCTCCATCTCCTGCGGTAATTTATCTTTTGTAACCTGGTATTTTCCAAGCGTCTTCACTGCATCTGAGGCAAATCCTTTTACTGCTCCGCTCCCTTTCTCGCCATAAAAAAGAACCGCATTGGAAGCAAGACTTGTTACAAACGATGAATCAATAACGACATTGGTAGCAGCAACGAGAATATGATGCTCTTTTAATTTTTGTTGCGTTTTTTCAAGCGCCTCAATTGTCCCAAGCAAAATATCTATGCCATCAACAGTAAGGCTATACATACTATATGTACCATTTCTGTATCCTCTTATTTTTATGCCACCGATTTCGTATTCTCCCGGCCCTTGTATCACAACCGCATCCCCCGCTGGAAATGTCGCTGCACGTATGCTTTCGTCAAGAAGGATTACTGCGCTATGTGTGAGTGTTTTATCTGAAGCATCAATGAGAACACTGGCGTTTTTCCCCCGAATTCTTAATCCATTCTTCGGAAGCAGTACAATTTCCATGTACCCCATCCTAACACAGGCTACTTTTCTTGACAAGAGGAGTCTTTTCCCGTATCATGAATCAAGCACGTTGCCCTCATTTTTTACTGTCCTATAAAGCCTTTCATGAAAGCTGAACGATTAATCCTTTCATTTATCGCACTGCTCATAGGTCTTGGGGTCGCAGGTGTTGCATTTTATTTCTACCAATCAACAAAAGTTATCCCGAAGAGTGATACAAAAGCAGCCAAAGAGCCGACTCCAACCCCAACGCCTGACGTATCAGGCTATATCCTTGCAATAGATAAACCAAAAGATGAAGAGGTCGTAAGCAACAAAACAATTACTATTACCGGTAAAACAGCCGCTGACGCAGTCGTTGTCGTCAGCACAGAAACAGATGAACAGATAATAACACCTGCGCAAAACGGAAATTTTAATACAACACAGACAATTAGTAATGGTGCAAACATCATTCAGATTACAGCTATATTCCCAGACGGCGGAGAAAAACGAGTTACACGAACAGTAAGTTTCTCAAGCGAAAGCTTTTAATCGCAGCTTGTCATTCTCTGCTTGCCTGCCCGCCTTTGGAGGGACTGAGAATCTAGATCCTCATTTTCATGAGGATGACGCAATATACATATGAAAAATAAAATATTTATCTCCCTACTGCTATTTGCAATTTGCTATTTGCAATTTGCTATACTTATCCACGCCCAATCTCCTACCAAAAAACTTACGACAACCCCATCGGTGGCGCCGACTGAACAAACAAAATTTGATGAATTAAGTGAGCGAATTAGTGATCTTAAAGAACGCATTGCATCTCGCGTCGCAGAGCTTAATTTAGTTGAAAAGCGCGGTATAATCGGCACTGTTACTGAGGTCTCAGATACACAAGTTACGATGACAGACATCGATCGCGACATCCGAATTGTCAACCTCGATGAGATCAGCAAATTTACATCAGCCTCACAGAAGGATTCATTTGGTATTTCTGATATAACCAAAGGAACAAAATTAAGCGTCATTGGGTTATATAATAAGCAGTCACGCAAGCTTCTGGGCAGATACGTTAATACGTTTATTATTCCTGTTTTTATTAATGGACAAGTTATCAGTATGAATGATGATGAGTTCTCAATAAAAGTACTTTCAGAAGACGGAAAAGAAACGACTGTCGATATTGAAACAGTAACCAAGACTTCAACCTACACGAAAGAAGACGGCGTGCAAAAGGCAGGTTTTTCCAAAATCACGCCAGGGATACGAGTAATTATCTTTGGCTTTCCAGATAAGAAAAACCCACGTCGCGTGATAGCCTCTCGCGCCCTTCTTCTTGCGGAGCTCCCGCAGAATCCAAGAATTACTGTTCCTGATGCAGCACTGCAAAATGGTGACGAAATCACGCCCTCGGCAGGAAGCGGAAAGAAATTGACTCCTATCAGATGAAGGATCGGATAAAAAAACTTCACGCCATTCTTGAAAAGAAAAACCTTGATGCAGCTCTTATTTCTGATGTTTATGATATTTGCTACTTAACAGGATTTTCTAACTTTGCCGTTGAAGAACGCGAGGCTTTTTTGCTTATTGCTAAAAAAGGTAGCTATGTTATTACAGATGGACGCTATGCTGAAGCGGTAAAAATACAAGTTCCACATTTCACTCTTATCGAACGGACAGCGCTTGACCCATTAGATAAAATCTTTAAAACCCTCGCAAAAAAGCATACGATTAAAAAACTCGGTTTTGACGAAAATAATATAACATTTGCTGAGCACAAGTTGCTCACTCGCTGCTTTAATGATTTAAATCATTTTAGTATCAGCGATCTGCGAATGATAAAAGATTCAAACGAAGTAAGCGCTATTAAAACTGCTTGTCAAATCGGCGATAAGGCTTTTACATATATTCTCAAACACATCAAAGCTGGTATTACAGAAAAACAGCTCGCATTTGAACTCGAATTATTTGTAAAAAAACAGGGTGCAAACCTTTCTTTCCCCTCAATCGTTGCCTTCGGCGCAAACGCCGCTGTTCCCCACCACCAGACCAGTGACAAAAGACTAAAGCCCAACAGCTTTGTCCTCCTTGATTTTGGTGTACGTTTTGAAAATTACTGCTCAGACATGACCCGTACTATCTTTTTCGGCAAAGAAAATGACAGACAGAAACGAATGTACCAAACTGTTCTTAAAGCACAAAAGAAAGCTATCGATCTACTGTATAATAAGTTAGTATATTATACACAAGAGATTAAGGCGTCAGAAGTTGATAAAGCTGCAAGAGGGTACATTATTAGTCAAGGATATCCGTCTATCCCGCACTCTCTCGGGCATGGGATCGGGCTTGAAGTGCACGAAGCTCCATCGCTATCGCCACGATCCAAACAAGCCTTGGAAAACGGCATGGTCTTCTCCATAGAACCAGGTATCTACATCCCCCACTACGGCGGCGTGCGAATCGAGGATTTATTTGCGATTCAAAATAATAAACTCATTCAGCTCACAAAATCCCAAAAAAATCTCACTGAACTATAACTTTCAGGACCACCACTTGACTTTATCTAACTAAAGTGTTATCATAACTCTACTTTACTAAACTAAAGTATGCATTATAAACCTAGTCATACAGAGAAAGAACTTTTTAAAGCTATTCTCTCGTTGAAAACAAAAGAAGAATGTAAAAAGTTTTTTCGAGACTTACTGACAGAAGCAGAATTAAAGGAATTTGCCAATCGTTGGAAAGTCGCACGAATGCTTGATAAAAAAACGCAGTATACCAAAATTGAAAAAGAAACAGGTATGAGTAGCACTACTATCGCTAGGATCCAGAAATGGCTCACAAATGGCATGGGAGGCTATCATTTAGTCATGAAAAGACAAACTGTTAAATCTATATAATTCAATATTCAAATGATACGTATCATTAGAGTGATACTAAGCAATATGAATACTACTAAATTACAGTACAGTAATACAGTAAACCATCACAACACCGTCTTTGGCGGTGGCTTGTGTTAGTGTATTAATACGTTAACACAGAAAATACTCACCGCCGCATGGTGGTTTTTTAGTGGAAATATGAATGTTATAGAAATTACTAAACAACTGATTAGCATTCCAAGTTACGTTAACAATTCTGTTAACGAGTCAAACATTGGCACGTTTTTGTTTGACTTCTGCAAAAGTACATTTCCTAATTTGCAGATTCAGAAGCAGTACGTTGATAAAGAAAAGAATCGATTCAATGTTTACTGTTCAGGCTCTAAGAACGTAACAGTCTTGTTTCTCGCCCACATTGATACAGTACAACCGACTCAAGGCTGGAAAACTAATCCTTTATTGCCGGTAGTCAAAAACAATAGGATATTCGGCTTGGGAGCTGGTGACATGAAAGGATCTATCGCCTGTCTTCTTAAGGGATTACAAGAAGTAAAAGATTCTGTCAATTTCGAAAATATTGGCATTCTGTTTTATGTTGACGAAGAGTATGACTTTTTGGGAATGAAAACCTTTATCAAGGACTACTTGCCAAATAAACCAAAAGTCGTTTTCTCACTCGACGGCGATCTGCAGGTGGCAAGCGGTTGCCGCGGTGTTATCGAATTGCAAATAATCTTTACTGGTAAGAGCGCGCATTCCTCAAAACCATTCTTAGGAATCAACGCTGCAACACGAACAGTATCTCTTGTAAACGAATTGGAGAAGAAGCTGATGCAATTTTTTGATCCTTACCTTGGTCCGACCACGGTCAATTTAGCATATATGCAAGGCGGAACACGATTGCAAGAAGAAAGTAGTGTCACCTGGCAACGAGAAGGGAATGTTGTTCCTGATGTAGCTGAGATTACTCTTGAAATTCGCCCCTCACTACGCTCAGTTTCTGCAGATTTCGTTAGAAAAAAAATAAAAGCCTTGTCCAAATCCTTAGGTTTGAAAGTTGAATCGCTAACTATAAGACACGACATCCATCCTTGGCCAGTAACATTTAGGAAAAAAGATATTAAATTGTTGCAAGCTGCATATAGCAAAACTGGTATCCCTTTTCAAATGACTAGCCGAACATTCAGTGGGTACGTGGATATTCAAATGTTGTCAGAAAAACTTACTTGCCCGATGTTTGTGATTGGCGCAGGTGGAGAAAATTACCATGGTGCAAACGAAAATGTTCCGATTCCCAATTTAATGAAAGCGGCTAGGCTCTATGAAGAGATACTAAAGAAATATTGTTAAGCAAATACTATGGAAAAATTTATCACTAAAGGTCCGCTTACCGATTACTTTTCTGCACGTAGCCCAATTGCGGACCTTGGATCGGTAAAACAGCGAGCAGATGTACTCGGGCTTTCACCGGAGGCATTTTGGAAATTGCTTGGGAGTGCAAATAAAGCGAATGATATCTTCATTGAGCTTGGCCCTTTTTATGGAAAAGATAAAAAGGGAGAAGCGCCTACATTTCGCATTACAGCTGAACCTCTGTACCTGCCCAAAACATACGAACGGGAACTTCAAATATTAGGAGGTGACGTCCTTTCCTACGCACGTGCGTTGGCACGACTTCCCCAGGACTACAGACAAGTTCTCGGACCAGATGTGAGTTTTGTAATCCCTCAAACGTGGCGGCTTGATCTTATTTTTGATGAAACAGAACGATTGCAAGTAAATGAAGTTCAAGTGAACGACGGTGCTGATGGATTAATGGTTGCAGAGCAGATTGCTTATGGCCTTCGTCCCCTTTCTGATTCGACTGCATATTATCTTGCAGAGGCGTACAAAAACAGATTCAAGAAGGCTGATAATACAACTAGAATCGCCTGGGTGAGACAAAGTGAATTCAGCAGCTACACGCCCAACGCGCGGAGAATGAGCGAATTTATTAATCTAGTTTCTAGCGGAACCGTCACCACGGATTTTATCTACAAGTCTGACCTGCCAGCAGCAAATTGGGATCAATACGATGGGGTTGTCAACACTTCTTATACTTCTCCTACCGAACTAGCTGCAGTTGGATTAGATGAGAGCAAGCTAGTTAACCCTGGTTCGTATGCAGCATTAGAAAATAAAGGCGCATTTGCACTGCTTTCAGATGAACTATTACGCAACTTCTGGATAAATCAGCTCGGTAGTGAAACTTTTGAGAGATTGCAATATTTTTTTATTCCTACTGCGTTTGTAAGTACGGATGAGATGATTGACTCTGCGCAACGGCAAAATGGCGTCATCAAAGCTTTTGAGGCAGATGGGTATATGGACATTCTTGACTCAGGAAAAGGCGTCTTCGGTCCGTGGTGTGACTTTGCGCAGTGGCAACAGTGTTACATGATGTTTGATCGAGGTGTCCGCTTCATTGCCCAACCTTTTGTTACTCCCAAACAATTTACTGCATTTATGAGAACGAGGGGAGGAAAAAACCTAGAGAGAATGGATGGACTTTATAATAGAATATGTGCAAAGTTTGTCGCGACTGGAGATCCACATGAATTGACTACCGATGTCTTACTTACCGCTGTTGAGGCCACACTTGGCAAAGGTAGAAAACCAGTGGGAAAGGACTGTTGCTTTACAGCGGTTGCCTTTGGATAAATGTGAGAATCTCGGTACCTATATGATATTATATGCTTATGGATAAAATACAAACGCTCAAAGGATTCAGAGACTTTTTGCCTGCTGAAGCCAAAAAGAGACAATATGTCATAAACACCCTCGAATCGGTATTTGAGTCGTATGGTTTTGATCCTTTAGAAACCCCAGCACTTGAATACGAAGAAGTCCTCATCGGCAAATATGGCGAGGAGGGAGACAAGCTCATGTATCGATTTGCAGACAACGGCGGACGGCGCGTCGCGCTTCGCTATGATCAGACAGTGCCGCTTGCTCGTGTCGTGGCACAATACGCAAATGTTCTCCCCTTTCCTTTTAAGCGATACCAAATTCAACCGGTCTGGCGGGCAGAAAATACACAAAAAGGCAGATTTCGAGAATTTCTCCAATGTGATGTAGATACTGTTGGGACAGATTCTTTGGCAGCAGACGCAGAGATAGTAGCAGTTGTTGCAAAATCATATGAAGCCCTCGGCTTTACTGATTATAAAATCATTATCAATGATCGAAAGGTTTTTAAAGATATCCCGCTAAAAGCAATTATTATTATCGACAAATTGAAAAAAATTGGGGAAGAAAAAGTAAAACAAGAATTAAAAGAAAAAGGCTTTGACCCTGAAATGCTCGGATGGATCCAATCTGCAGAACAACCAGACACCATCAAGATGATAGTTGATATTGCAGAGGGTATGGGAGTGAATAGAAATAAAATTGTTTTTGAACCGACACTCGCCCGTGGACTTGATTACTATACGGGGATGATTTTTGAGGTAGAAATCGGTGGGTATACCGTCGGATCTGTTGGCGGTGGCGGGCGGTATGATAATTTAATCGGCATGTTTGCCCGTTCGGCAGGTCATTCGACTCTGAGGGATGGGTCCTCAGGTCTTCGATTAAACTCAGACCCTGAGAGAACTCGAACGGGCTCAGACTCGAAGAGCTCAGGACAAGCCGGTCGGGATATTCCCGCTGTTGGATTTGCATTTGGATTTGATCGTATTATGGACGCGATGGGCGAAAAAGATATGCTCAAAGACAAAGGATCTAGTGCAAAAGTCTTGGTGACGATATTTGGGCTTGAGTTTGCAGATGACTCAATGGAGGTCAGCTCGCAACTTCGCGCCAAGAATATTACTACCGAACTCTGGCTCGATGCAAACGTAAAAATGGAAAAGCAACTAAAATACGCCAATGAAAAAGGCATTCCCTATGTCATCATTATCGGACCTGAGGAAAAAGAAAAAGGAGTAGTGACAGTGCGAGACATGAAAACAAGGGAGCAAAAACAAGTCCCGTTGGGGAATCTGCCAGATGCGCTTAAATAAGTATAAATTAGCAGTCATCGCCCTTATTCTTGCCAATGTTATTTGGGGCGCGTCCTTCCCTATTTACAAATGGTCGCTCCAGAATGTCCCCCCATTTACATTTAGCTTCTTACGCCTTTTCCTCGCATCGCTTATCATCCTTCCATTCACCATGCATACGTTAACTATTAAAAAACAAGACATCCCCCACATCCTCATGATGTCAATCTTTGGCATCACCATCCCAATCACTGCTATCTTTCTCGGACTAAAATACGCTCCAAGCATAAACGGCCCAATTATCGTCTCTTCAGGTCCGATCTTTATGATTCTTTTTGCGATGCTTTTTCTCAAAGAACATCCGAAAAGGAAGGTTTTTATCGGAACATTCGTCAGCCTTATCGGGGTGCTCCTCATTATTCTGCGCCCTGTGTTTGAGAAAGGGCTAGACAGCTCTATTGTTGGGAATCTCTTTTTTCTTGCGACCACACTTGGTAGCGTTTACCACACAATTATGACCAAAAAACTTATCGAGCGGTATAGTATCATGACATTAACATTCTGGTATATGTTCCTCGGCTCACTTCCCCTCATCCCGTTTGTTGTGACAGAAGTCCACGCAACAGATTTTATGCAGAATCTTAATATGCAGGGGCTTATGGGTATTGGATTTGGTGTTCTCTTTGCGTCATTTATTGCCCATATTATATATAATTATGGAGTGAAACAAATTCCGGCAAGCGAGGTGGGGGTTTTTGCTTACGTTGATCCGCTGGCCGCGATCCTCATCGCAATGCCATTACTCGGAGAAACGCTGACACCAGTATTTTTGATAGGAACACTCCTCGTGTTTTTGGGAATTTGTATCGCTGAAGCGAGACTCCACTACCACCCGCTGCATAAATTAAGGTAAGATCTATGCAGCTAACTGTAGATCCCTGCTTCTGAAAAACTCACTGAGCGCTGGATAGACACCTGTCCTATCATCCATATGCTGTGAAATTACTCGTTGGTTTATACTTCTTAATATACGAAACTGCCTAAAAGTATCGGTAAGTCCACGCTGTGTCATTTCAAAGTAACCAAATGCATTTGATTTCTCTGCCAAATGTGCCGCAGCGTCTAAAGTCTTTCCAAAATCCTCTTCAAAATTATGCCCATCGGTAAAGTGAATTGGATAGATATTCCATGCAACAGGAGGATATCTTTTGTCAATGATCTTTGACGCCAGCTCATAGGGCTTTGAGAACCTTGTTCCACCATCACTAGTTAACGTGAGAAATGCGTCCTCGTCTACTTCCTTAGCATCATCGGCGTGTGTAATAAAAACTATTTCTACACTCTCATATTTCCTTCGCAAAAAATTTTTTATCCATGTATATGTCGCCTGAGCTGCCTCGCGAAACGCTGCATTCTCAGCGCTCCCTGATATATCCTTTATCGCTAAGACGACTGCATTTGTTGATTGTCTTGGAATCTCCTCCCACGTCAGAAAACGCAGGTCTTCATTTCTTACTCCAAAAAAATGGGGATCACCTGCCATTGCGTTCCTTTTTATATTCTCATGGATGGTTCTCTTTTTTTGCAGTCTTCCTATCGGTCCTGTTTTTCGAATGTCGGTAAAAACTATATTTGGAGCTGTTATTTCAGACTGCGCTTTGTTTTGCAAAAAAGGCAGTTCCCACCCCTCAAATAGAACATCTTCTACCTCCTCATAAGGAATATCATACCGTTCGATCCCTGAGCCTCCTGAGGCCGATAGTTCATGCTCGTCTGTCGCTCCGGCTTTTCCTAATACATCTCCGACTTTTGCATTACCATTTCCAGTGCCGACTTGATCTGTAGGTATACTTTCGTCAAATCTAAACTTATCTTGCTCCAGGCCACGAAGCGGAATCCTTACCAATCCTTTTCCATTGTGACCAAGTAGCTGCCTGTTCCGTATCAAGTCTCCGCGGTTTTTCCTAATCGCATCTGTCAGTCGTTGCTTATGTCGCTGTTGATCTATTACACCTTTCCTCCCTAAACCATCCTGATATGAGCGGTGAAGTGTCGGATGTTGTAGCTCTGCTGCCATAAAAAGCATTATAGGATCAGCCTTCAGCCTTGTCAATGAGAACGTTTTCTTGTATAATTACATACATGAAAACAGCGATTCATCCAAAATACAATGATCAAGCGCAGGTTATCTGTGTATGTGGTAATCGCTTTACTGTCGGCTCAACACAGGATGTTATCCATGTGGAATTGTGCTATAACTGTCACCCCTTCTATACTGGTGAGCAGAAATTTGTCGATACAGCATCACGCATTCAGAAATTCCAGAAGAAACAAGAAGCTGCTAAAGCGTATCAAGTGACAAAAGTTAAAAAGGCAGAAGATAAGAAAAAGCAACAGGACGGCCCCAAGTCGCTTCGCGAAATGCTCTCAGGATTAAAATAGCCACGTCAAGAATTTCAAATAATTTCTAATTTCAAATATCAAATTTCAAATGAAAATACGAATTGGAAATTAGAAATTGGATATTTGAAATTAGAAATTCATTATGTCCGACTACCGTCTCGTCCAATTACAAGAGCTCGAACAAAAAATAGAAGAAACAACTAGGCTTTTAGCTGAGGATCCTTCTATGGCAGAATTGGTGCAAGAGGAATTAACAAACCTTCAGGAGCAAAAACGCGTTATTGAGGAGAGTTTGCAATCCTCCAGCTGGCAGACACAAGAGAGCGAGACAGATGACTTGGATGAGCGTAATGTTATTCTGGAAGTCAAAGGTGCAGCTGGAGGCGATGAGGCAAATCTTTTTGCTGAAGAGCTTCTTCGGATGTATGAACGATTTGCCCAGTTACGCGGCCTTCGCGTCGAAACGCTTGATATTGGCGTTATCAAAATTTCAGGAGACAAACCATTTGGTCTTTTAAAATACGAAGCAGGCGTTCACCGCGTGCAGCGAATTCCCAAAACTGAAAAACGCGGGAGAATTCATACCTCAACGGTAACGGTATCTATCCTCCCAGAACTTGAAGACATTGATCTTCACATAAGCCCAGATGATATTGCATTTGAAGCGTTCCGCTCTGGCGGACACGGCGGGCAGAATGTCAATAAAGTTTCAACAGCAGTACGAATCGTACACCGACCATCAGGGATCGTTGTCACATCTCAGTCCGAGCGGTCACAAATACAAAACCGCGAAATCGCGATGAAACTTCTTCGCGCAAAGTTGTGGGAACTTAAGGTTGAAAAACAGCACGAGCAGATTGCGTCCCTCCGCTCAACACAGGTTGGACGCGGGATGCGGTCTGAGAAAATTAAAACCTATAACTTCCCCCAAGACAGACTGACTGATCACAGAATTAATAAATCATGGAAAAATCTTGAAGGAATAATGAATGGTAATTTACCAGAAGAAGCTACAAAGGCACCGGAAGCTTCATAAGTTACTTAAGACACCTAAGATACTTAAGTCACTTTGTAACCCCTCTACTAATTTAAAAAGGCTAGGTCTTTTGCTTTGTATTCTTCAATAAGCTTCAGGTGTTTTTTATCAATGAGTAACTTCGCGAGATGATTACCGCCTGTCAGATATGGTAAGACAACATAGTCTGCTCCTGCTTTATACAAAGCTTTGGCATCATCAGATTGATACGCCATAACAATAATTTTAGCTTTGCGATTTTCGTGCCGAATACCCTGTATCAAGAGTAAATTATCTTCAAGATCAGGAACTGTAGAGACGATGAGCTTTGCCTTCTGAACCCCAACTCGCTCCTGAATTTCAGCATCTGCGATATCCCCAAAAAGAATTGGGAAATCTGTTTTCTCTTTCAATCTCCGGACAAGATCTGGGTCAAAATCAACTAAAACAATCTTTTGGCCTTTCTTCTCTAACGAATGGAGGATACTCTGCCCCATTTGGTCACCACCAACAATGATTGTATGATCATCCAAATCTGCAAGCTGCTCTTCGTTCTCTGTAATTCGTTCAGACTTTGTGTGCTTTGTTTGAAAAATCCAAAGCAATTTATGGACTTTTTTATAGATCGTATTATTATACTGAAGCATAAATGCCGATATCGCATACGTAATGATACTCACCAAAACAACAATAGCGGCAAGATCATTTGATATCGCACCGATACGCGCCCCTAAGAAGATAATAATCAGGCTGAATTCTGAAATTTGCGCAAAGCTTATGCCGACAAAAAATGACGTTCTCTTTCGATACCCCAACACACCAGTGATTCCCATAACAACAAACGGCTTTATGAAAAGCACGAATAATGAAAGGGCAATTGCTGGAAGGAGTACGCCGCCAACGTTTGCGATATGCATCTCTATCCCCAAAGTTACGAAAAAGATCGTGATGAAAAAGTCACGAAGCGCTCGCATCTTGGCGACTATTTGAAAATTCTCATGCGTATTGGCCAGCGCGAGGCCAGCCAAAAAACCGCCAATCTCGATTGAAAAACCAATGAATGGAGATGCGACAAGCGCCGTCAGCGCAAATACCCACGCAAGACTGACAAGAAAAAGCGACTCTGAAGATCGTGCAATAATACGAGTAAGTTTTGGAAAAACTGTGCTACTAAGAAAGGTGATAATGGCAAATAATATGATTATTTTTACGAGTAAACCGCCAATATATGGTCCTGAGCTTGTCGAAGGATTTCCTGAAAGAAAAATTATGGTTAGTATTGCGAAGAAATCCTGCACAAGCAAAATACCAAGAGCCAGTTTTCCATGTAAACTATTCAGGTCGCGCTTGTCTGAAAGGAGCTTGACGATAACAATCGTGCTTGAAAATGAAAGCGCGATACCAGTATAAATCGCCTCTGTCTTGCTAAACCCGAGAAACATTGTCATAAAGAACGCGACAAAGAAGGTGAAGTACATTTGCAATACACCGGCTATAATCGCGGATTTTCCGATTGACCGAAGCTCTTTCAGCTTTAGCTCCAAACCGAGCATGAAAAGAAGCAACGTAACGCCGAGTTGCCCGAGTGTCGCAAGCGCAGCCTCGTTTTCTAAATGGAATAACCCAAGGGGCCCTAAGATAATGCCTGTCAGAATGTATGCAAGAATTGCCGGTAGTTTAAGCAGCCGAAAGATAACAGAAAGAACTGCAGCAAGACAAATAATAATAGCGATGTCAGTGAAAATCCCCTGCACTAATCCAGTGTAGCAAACTCGTGGGCATAGTGTCATCCTGAACTTGCTTCAGGATCTAAGAGATTCTTCGCCCTGTACCGTCTGGTACGGGGCTTCGCTAATGCTCAGAATGACATTGTCGAGCTTGCCAGAAACCGATAAAATTTGCTAAGCTGTTACACACATGCTGCCGTCCAAACTCGCCTTCGTCGATATCGAAACCACAGGAACAAGAAGTAGTTTTGATCGTATTATTGAAGTTGGCATTGTACGAGTAGAAGACAATAAAATCGTAAAAACCTACCAATCCCTCATTAACCCCCAAACGCATGTACCGCCGGAAATTGAGATATTAACCGGCATTAAAGTAGGAGATTTGGAATCGGCACCCACATTTCGAGAGGTCGCAGATGAGATTTTGGAGGTGCTTAAAGATGCCTTTTTTGTCGCCCACAATGTACGATTTGATTACAGTTTTCTAAAGTACGAATTCAAAAGACGAGAAATATCGTTCTCCCCCAAGCACTTCTGCACGGTAAGACTTTCTCGTGCGCTTTTTCCATCGGCAAAACACCATAATCTTGATAGTCTGATTGAACGCTTTCAAATCAAATGCGAAAAAAGACACCGTGCTTTATCAGATGCACACGTGCTATTTGAGTTTTATCAAAAAATCCAATCGATCCTCCCGCTTGAAAAAATCCTTGACGCAATCAATATTGGCTTGCGAAGGCCAGCGATCCCCCTCGCACTTGCGCTATCTGACCTTCAGTCTCTTCCGGAATTGCCAGGCGTATATATATTTTATGGGCAAGAGGATGCTCCGTTATATATTGGAAAAAGTATAAACCTTCGGCATCGTGTGTTATCGCATTTTTCAGGTGACGTACATTCACCACTTGAGATGAAGATCTCACAGCAAATAAAACGTATTGAGACTATCCCAACCGCAGGGGAACTCGGTGCGCTCTTGCTCGAATCAGACCTTATTAAACGCTTGATGCCGCTCTATAACCGCAAATTAAGAACAAAAAAGCAACTCGTTGCGATCAAATCGAAAAAAAATACGGCGGGCTTCGCAACTGCCTTCCATAATCTCGTTTCAGATGAAGAGATTGCACAATTACATACTGTTGTTTCTGCAGAATCTGAATTAATGGATACATTTCTTGAGGACGCTGTTCGTCATCCTGAGCAACACGAAGGATCTTTAGATTCTTCACCTTCGGTTCAGAATGACAAGGCGAGCATAGTTGGTTTTTTCAGATCAAACCGTCAGGCAAAAGACTATCTCTACAGAATGGCAAAAGAGCACAATCTTTGCGAAAAACTTTTGGGTCTTGAGTCCGCCGGCTGGCGGAATAAAGGACCGTGCTTTGGCTACCGTCTGGGTCGATGTAAGGGCGCGTGCATCGGCGAAGAAAAACAACTGTTTTACAATCTCCGCTTTGCCGACGCGTTCTCTCATACCCGCATCGCTTCATGGCCATTCTCAGGCCCGATTCTGATTGAAGAAAATGACCACTTGAATAATAAAACAGATCACCTGATTGTGGATAAATGGTGCTTCTTAGGAAATATTGTTTCCGATGAAAACGGAAACCTCAATGAAATACGCCGAGATTACACATTTGATCTTGATATGTATAAAATCCTGAGGCAATATTTGCGTTCAGCGAAAAACGTTAGACGAATTAAGCTATTTCGAGGAGATATCGCGCAGACTTTTTAACCTTGCCCATTTTACTCTTCAACGACAACCGTTCCAGTCATATTTGGGTGCTGTTCACAATGATATGTGTATGTTCCTGGTGTGTCAAATGTCACCTGTTCTTCTGCGTCTTGCTCTAGTAGCTGTGTACTAAATATCCCATCATCCGCAACAACCCTATGCGCGACTGGATCCTGATTGACAAATGTTACTGTTGTTTCAGCTTTTACCGTTATCGAGGTTGGGCTAAATGCGTAATCCTTCATCACGACCTGCTGGACTTCCTCCTGCTCCATGCTATCTTCTGCAGTTACGGCTGCTTGTTTTTGATATGAGTTAATAAATGGAAGGTTGTTATACATCAATAAAATCAAGAGCATGAGCAAGAATCCACCACCAACGATAAGTAAGAAATGATGGTGGTCTGTCGTGTGATGATGCGAGGATGCTCGCGCTGGTTTTCTCTTCTTTGCTTTAGCCATTAACACTATAATTTCAGATATTGGCATGCTTGTCAAGAGACAATACGGGAAAAGTGAGGGGTTAATGGGTTAGGAAGCCGGTATCGTGAGGAGGTTATGTTTAGCGTGTTTTACCATTTACCTTACCCATAAACCCTAAACTTTCCTATGGGTAATACGGGACAAATGAGGAAATTTTGGCGTTTTTGCGAAGCGATTCGATCCACGAATTTACTTTTTCATTTAATTTCTGCTGCCGTAGTTGATCCTTAACCTGCGCGCCTAATACCTTTCGCTCCTGATCCTGCGGCAAAGATTCCTGATTTTTTGCTATATACTCATCAACCTCCTTGTCTGCTACTTTAATATCTTTCCCAACAATCTTCTCTATCATCTTCTGTAAACGAATTTGCTCGACTAAATTTTCCTTTGTCATACCCTGCAGCGTGAGCGCCTGGTCGAGTGTCTGTCCTTGGCGTTTTATATTATCTTCTATACGCTTTAATTCTTTATCAATTTCTTCCTTGTTGACCGTAACATTTTGCTTCTTTGCTTCTTGGAGAATCAGATTCTTTGTCACAATCGAGTTGAGTGCTTGCTTGCCGCCTTGTCTCTCAAGCTCTCGGATCACTGCGATACGACTAATTGGCTGTCCATTTACTGTCGCAGCGATAAACATACCTCGCAAAAGATAAATAGCAAGAATAAGCGCGATGACGCCGATAGCCCAGAGAAGGTATGACTTTTTCAAACGAACAGGCGAGCTTATTTTTTGGGCTGAATCAAATGCGACTACTGTGGTTGTCTTGGTAGGCTTTTTTGTTTTCGTTGTCCTTTCAGCTTTTCTCGCCATTTTTGTATTATACCACAAAATTGATGAGTAGCAAGCGCTATTGCTCAGGCGCTGCCTCGAAGGTGACGCTCACAGTCATTTCCCGTCCGTTGCCGTTCTCGTCTTCGCGCCAGATCGTAAGCGTCGCAGTATCGCCAACTTTTTTCTTGCTGATAAGTGACGCAAGCTCAGATGAGCGTGCCCGAACATCCTTCCCGTCAAACTTTGTGATAATATCTCCGGGCTTAATACCAGCTTTATCAGCTGCAGAACCCAGGACAACTGTCTGGACATATGCACCCTCGGGGAGTTCATTTCGTATTGACAGCTCACGCGAGATCATGCGATACGCAACGCCCAAATACGGCCTATTGAATTGGCCTGTTTCGTTGAAGTTTTTTAAAGAATCTTTAACTGTATTAATCGGCAGCGCAAAACCGATATTCTCCCCGCTTTGCGAGACCGCAGTGTTGACACCGATTACTTCACCTTTTGCATTAAGCAGTGGCCCACCGCTATTCCCAGGATTGATTGCTGCGTCTGTCTGAATAACATTGTCGAGCTGTTCGACAAACCCCTCGTAGAATGATCCTGCGGTAATCCCCCGTCCAAGTCCTGAAATAACGCCTGTTGTGACTGTATTATTAAATTCTCCAAGCGCAGTTCCGATAGCAATCGCGATTTGTCCAACCTCAAGGCGTCCTGAATCGCCAAGTGTGACTGGTTTTAGTTCCCAACCCGTGTGTTGTCCTGGACTGATCTTCAGAAGCGCAATGTCATTGAGCGGGTCGCGGTAAATTCGCTCAACGTCGTAGCGTTTCTCATCTGTCGTGACGACAAAGTATTTGTTGCCTGCATCTGAAACAACGTGCTTATTTGTCACAATGATGCCGTCTGACGAGACGATAAACCCTGACCCGATGTTCTGCGGCTCACGCGAATTTGGGCTTTGTCGCTGTGACGGGATGCCAAAAATCGAGAAAGGATCTTGCTCATCAAAAAGCCTTGCTTGATTGGATGCTGCAGCGATAGTAACGACCGATGGCCCAACTCTTTTTACTGTGTCGATGATGACATTTTCCTCAGACGCAATTCGCAACCGGTCACCATTCGGAAGTGTTACCTTCCCCTGATTCAGCGGCTCAGAAAGATTGGGAATATACCGATTTGCTAGACTAGCGAGCCCAAGGATAGCAATAAGGATGACAATAAGAACTATTAATTTTCGCATGTGTGGAAGTATTATATATGAAACTGAAAAAGAGCTGAAATCGGAGACTATTATAACAACTCTTCTATGGCTTTTTCAAGTTGACTGTCGTGGGATTGGTCTTTGGTATCATCCGCCACTTCAACATCCGGCGTCAGGCCTTTTTGATGCACCCAGATGCCATTTGGTGTCAGCCATTTCGCAACTGTCACATGAAGCCCAGCGCCACTACCGAGGTTTTCTGCTTGCTGAATCGTGCCTTTACCAAATGACGTCTCGCCAACAAGCTTCGCGCGTTTGTGATCACGCATTGCGCCAGCGACAATTTCACTCGCCGATGCTGAACCTTTATTAATAAGAATCACAAGCGGCACATCGTGCAGTAATCCGCTTCGCGACACATTCAGGTTATTTTTATTTCCCCGGCCGTCCTCCTGAATAACGATTGTTCCCCGCGGAACAAATTCAGACGAGATAAAGACCGCGTCACTTAAATATCCACCAGGATTGTTGCGAAGATCAAGAATAATACCTTTATGGTTCTTATCTTTTCTCGTCTCAAGCGCGACGCTATTTGCGATACCCACCCACTCTTGATTGGTATTGTCGCCAAATTGTGAGAGGCGAATATACGTTACAGCCGCATCATCGTTTCCGAGTTTTTTACGATCTACTTCACTGATATCTTTAAGCTTTTTTGTCCAGACGACAACACTTTTTACTGTTATCGTATCTCGGACAATTTTTACATCAGATAATTTTTCAGCGTCTTTATGAACAATTGCAAGCGACACATCAGATCCTTTGGGGCCGCGAATTTTCTCTATCGCCTGATTGAGCGTCCAACCAAATGTGAGCTGACCGTTGACCTTCACAATAGCGTCTCCTGCTTTGATACCTGCTCTCTCAGCCGGGCTGCCATCAAGCGGCGCGACAACAATGATCTGCTTTCCCCGCATGCCAAGCTCGGCTCCGATGCCTTCAAATTTCCCAGCTAGTCCTTGCTTGAAGTCTTCGTTTTGTTTTGGGGGAAGGTAGACGGTATATGGATCATCGAGACTTTCAACCATTCCTGTAATCGCGCCATTTAAAAGTTTTTGTGAATCAATCGCTTTTTTATCGTAATAATTTTCTTCAATTTTATCTAAGACTGTCCAAAAAGGCGCAAGGTCAAGTCGACTAACCGATGGCGGCGGTTCTTTGTTGGTTACTTCAACGTGAGGCGAAAAATTTTTCCAGTCGACTTTAATTTTTGTGACGCCGAGATAGTACCCAAAGAAAAGAGCAATAATGACAAGTAAAATGACTCTAAGATTTCTTTTCATAATGTAAAAAAAGGGCGGTTTTCCCGCTCCCATCTAAAAAGATTCGCTTATCAACCCACTCTGCAATTTTCTTCACATCATCTTTTGCAAAAACGACTGCAGCAAGGGTGAGATTTTTTTCAGTCAGAAATGCCAAATCTTCCTCAAGAATTTGGGACGCAATAACTCCCACTATCCCCATCGCAGCGGCTTTACTGAGGACTTCCCGATTGAACGTACCACCGATGATGATCTTTCCAATCTGATCGGGAGTCAAATCAGCTGCAATAACTTCATCTTCCTCTATACTTTTTGTACGAGACAAGCCATCTGCCTTCACCAAATCTCCCTCAACTCCAGCGCCTACTCCACTCACTCCCACAATGGCACTGGAGTCGGATTTGATTTGAATTTCCTCATTATTACACAATGTGACAGTACCATCAAGTGGAGAAACAATCGTCTCTTTCGTATCTGTATTTGCTGTATCTGTCTGCGCGCGAATGACCAGCACACCTCTGTCCCTTTCATACCGAAGCACAGTTCCCGAAATGCTACTGATCACTTTTTTTTCTCCAAATAAACCCTTTTTTGCTGCGAGTATATCTCCTGGCGCGACACTGTCGCCTGGGTTTTTTTTTACTGTTTTTGGGGTGTCACGTAGCCCTATACCAAGCTGTGCTGGAAGATCAACGACCTCGTCTGCTCTTTTATCTTTTTCTGCCAAAAGCTGACCAATAGTAACGGCGTCACCAACGAGAACTTTTGCATAAAAACCAGGTGGGAGCTTGATAGGCAGTGTGGTCATAAAAATAAGTCAAAAGAGAGAAGTCAACTTTGACTTTTGCCCTTTGACTTTTGAATTTAATCTCTCGAAATATACGGAATGAGTGCGAGATAGCGCGCATTTTTGATAGCGACTGTTAAATGCCGTTGGTGTCTGGCGCAGAGGCCACTTCGTAATCTTCCAACAATCTTTCCCCGCTCGTTAACAAAACGTTGGAGTACTGATGTGTCAATATACACTGGCTCTTTTTTCTCAACGCAAAAATAGCACTCTTTCGGCGCAACAAATTTTCTGCGCATTGGTCTTCGTGTTTGCTTTTTCATAACTTATAACTTAGGACTTATAACTTGTAACTTAGAAAGGTATATCATCAGGGCTGACCTCCTCATCAGCTGGTGCTGCGGGCGAAGGCTGTTCCTGTGTCTCCTCTTCTTCTTTTTTGACTGGCTTTCTCATTGGTTTTTCTGCAGGTTTTTCTGGTGCGCTTGTCGCTTGCGTACGTGCGCCTCCTTGCATGCTGGCTGGTGGTCTATCAAGCAAAATCATATCTTCTATTACAATTTCTGTTCGTTGTCTCTGTTGACCGTCCTGGCCAGTCCATGATCTGGTAGCCATTCGTCCTTCAACGTATACTTTTCGCCCTTTCACCAGGAACTGACTACATAGTTCTGCTAGTTTGTTCCAGGAAACGATATTATGGAATTCTGACTCTTCGTGCTTCTCACCCTGATCGGTTGTCCAGTAGCGATTGGTTGCCAAGCCAAATGAGCAGACAGCAGTTCCAGAAGGCGTATAGCGCAATTCCGGATCCCGAGTGAGATTTCCTATTAACTGAACTCTATTCAAAGAACGTGCCATAATCGTATTTGATGTTAGACGCTAGAAGCTAGATGCTATAATTTGAACCTAGATAGTAGAAGTTAGATATTCTATCTTCTGACTTCTAACCTCAAGATCTAACTTCCAGACTCAAGCGTCCAGTATCAACATTTTTTACTTCTTCCTGAGCAGTAAGTGTCTTATGATATTATCATTATCGCGAAGCTTTTTATCAAAGCCCTGATCAAGCGCGTTTTCAGATTCAAGCTGCATCAAATGAAAAAACCCGGCTAATTCTCGCTTTATTTTATATGCCAAGGGTTTTTGTCCATATTCTTCTTCTTTTGTGACCTTTACGTTTTTCAGCTTCTCTTTGAGATCGTCAACGAGCTTTTTTCGCTGCGCGTCAGACAGAGAAGCCCGAAGTACCAAAACTAAATCATATGCTCTCATAAGTGAATTTAATTTTACCAGAGTATGCTTATTCCATCAAGGGGGAATATCTCAATCTCGTTCTTCCTTAATCACCCCAATCTCCTTAATCTCCCCATTAAGGTAGTATTTGGCAAGATTAGGAAATATTTGGTAATATATGGTAATCTCAAAATTCAAATCTAAAATCGTAAATCTGCATCGTAAATCTAAAATGTTTAAAGATTTAAAAATTGAGTTGTGGATTTGAGATTTGCCATTTACGATTTGAGATTTAGCTATGCTTATTCCTCCAAAATACACTCTCACTCCCGCAATTTCCGGATATTTACAAACAATCGAAGCGGCGAAGAGTGTTATTGATACTGTCACAATTCCACCTGAGATTGAGACAAATATCAGGCGGCAGAGTTTTTTGAAGAGCTCGTTATTTTCTGCACGAATTGAAGGAAATACTTTGACACTTGATGAAGTGACAGGGAGACCGTCAAATGATCAACGCAAACGCGAGGTTCATAATATTCTGAAAGCTTTGGAGATGGTTCGGAATCGTGGAGCCCGGGATGTCTCTCTTAGTTTTTTGCTAAACATTCATCAGCGGACGATGCAGGATTTGGGAGAAAAAGGGACTGTTGGAAAATTGCGGACTGAGACCAGTGCGATATTTAATAGCGCAGGTATTGCTATCTACATGCCTCCGCCACCGAGGCAGGTCAAACCTGCAATAGAACGACTGATCAAGTTTGTCAACAGTGACAAAGAGCAATTTGCCCCAATCCGAGCAGTGTTGTCGCATTATACTTTTGAAAAAATCCATCCGTTTCTGGATGGTAATGGCCGGGTCGGCAGACTGCTCCTGCAAGAGGTTTTGGAGAAAACAGGATACGGGATGAAGGAGTTGATAACTGTTGAAGAATATCTCGATAAACATAGAAATGACTACTATAGTATCCTCATGCTTGGGGACAAAGATATGACTGATTATGTAGAATTTATGCTCGAGGCGATCGCAGAGACAGCGGAAGCGGCGAAAAAATTTGTGCTAAACAAACAAAATGTCGCGGCTGAAGACTATCTCCTCCCCCGCCGGGCAGAAATACTCAATATCATAAAGGATCACAAACTCGTAAATTTCGATATGCTCCGCAGACGATTTTTAAAAGTAAACGAACGTACGTTGCGATATGACCTGAAGCAACTCCAAGATGCAAGGTTAATTAAGAAGCTGGGAACAACGAAAGGGGTATACTACGAAGTGGTATGAGCGCGAAACCAAGCGAAACAAAACGCGAAACCACGCTATTGTTTCCTAAGCAGTCATTCCTTATTCAAGGCGCATGTTTTGCCATCTACCAAAAGTTTCGTAACACTCAAAAAGAATCTGTCTATCAGAAAGCGCTTTACCTTGAGTTAAAACTGTTAGGTTTATTGGTCGAACGAGAAAAACAACTACCAATATTTCATTTAGGAGAAAAAATTGGAGTTTATGTTCCTGATTTACTCGTCAATAATGTGATCATTCTTGAATTAAAAGCAAAACCGTTTCTGCATAGAGACGATATTAAACAATTTTGGTATTACCTGAAAAACTCAGACTATACGCTCGGATACCTCATAAATTTTGGGGAATCGGATGGTGTAAAGATGATTCGACGAGTTTTTGATACAGCACGAATCAAGAATGCGTAGTTTCGCGTATAGTTTAGCGTTTTTTCGCGCACTATGCGCCTATTTTGAATTCAATAACATCTCCGTCTTGGACTATATACTCTTTTCCATGTAGCAGTGCTTTTCCTACCTCCCGCGCTTTTTTTCGACCGCCGAGTGACACATAGTCATCATATGAAACGACCTCTGCTTTAATGAATTTTTTCATAAAATCCGTATGTATCTCGCCTGCCGCCTCGACCGCGTTACCCCCCTTTTTAATAGTCCACGCACGGACTTCTTTCTCCCCGGCTGTAAGAAAACTAATCAAGCCGAGCTGCTCGTAGGCTTTGCGGATTAAACGCTCCAAACCAGATGATTCTAAGCCTAAATCTTTTAAATACTCTTTCTGCTCATCCTCTGACAGCGCTGCCAACTCCGCTTCTATTTTCGCACAAATGACAACCATATTTTCCGCAGGCACTACTAATATACTAGTATATTGGTTTATGATATCTTGCATTTTTTCTTCAGTATAATCTTGCTCCGCGACATTGAGAACGATCAGTTCTGGCTTGTTGAAAAGCAAAAATAAGTCTTTTATCCCTTCTTGTTCTTCATCTGATAGTTGCATTCTACGAACTGGCACTCCCGCATTTAGTTCGTTTTTTAGTCTCGTAATTAATCCTTCATAATTCTTGATTCTTGATTCATGCTTCTTTACATTAATTTTCTCAAGCGATGCTAAATCAGCCAGCACCAATTCTGTGGCAATTGTTTCGTAGTCATCTTTTGGACTAACGCTTCCCTCGCGGACTACGTCGGGGTCTTCAAATGCCCGGACAACGTGGGCAATCACACTGACCTCACGGATGTGAGACAAAAATTTATTACCTAAGCCTGCGCCTTCACTTGCTCCCTTTACCAATCCCGCAATGTCAACAAACTCCACAGTCGCTGGTTTTATGGGAGGCCAGTTTTTTCTGTCATTCTGAGGCGAAGCCGAAGAATCTTCTGATTTGTCATCCTGAACCCTTACAGGATCTTTGACTTGTTTCAGGATCTCATTCGCAGTAATCTCGGCCAGTTTGGTCAGTCGCTCGTCAGGAACTGCAACGACGCCGACATTTGGATCGATCGTAGCAAAAGGATAATTCGCAGCAAGCGCCTGCTGTCTCTTTAATAATGCATTAAACAACGTCGACTTCCCCACATTGGGCAAGCCAACTATCCCGACACTAAGATTCATGCTGAGATTATAGTAAAATTCCACTCAAGGGTTTAAATCACGGAAGTGGATCACAGAACGTGTGAAAGAAAGCCACTTCATCATTCACTGGATTAAGAATACTGGCAAATTCGCCAAGGCCTTTTGTACCGTTGCCGTCTAGATCTCTAGCAAAAGCTGCTTCAGTTGTACCAAATAACTCACAGCTTGCGTGCCCTTGATGAGCAAAAGCTGACCCTGCTAAACTTGCAAGCATTACTGCAGCGCCAACTGCTCCTATTAAAAATCTTTTCAATTTATCCTCACCTCCTTTTCTACTACACTTATTTAATCGTTGCAGGTATTTGGAAATACTTCATCAGGAACAAGACCTGCTAGATGAGCCTGAACCTCCACTCCAGCACCTGGAGTAGCATTTCTAGCAATGCTTGAAAACAATCCTCCAACGAAACCCGTACTTATTTGTGTAGCACTAGATGCATCTTCTCCAAAACAAGCTTGGTTGTTTGGCTGTGCCGCAAATGCAGGGACTGCACTTGCCAGAAGTATTCCTGTTGCCGCAACTCCGATTGCAATCTTTTTAACTTTATTCATTTTTTCACCTCCCTCCATAACCTTTTATTTATAATATATACTGAATATTTTAGCAACTCACAAAATCAAAAAAATAAGGAGGGGTGCCAAGCTAAACCACTTTCCAGGTGGGATTG
>CAZSQB010000004.1:21055-38693 GCA_964608945.1 uncultured Gammaproteobacteria bacterium | reverse complement strand
GGAAATCGATCAATTGAATTCTGACTTATACGTTTATATCCATCGTCATTCTGGGAAGCGCAGCGACTCCAGAATCTCTAACAACGAGAGATCCTGGACAAGCCAGGATGACGATATTGCTAGTCTATATGAAATAACTCGTCAGTGGAGTCTTGATTATTATGAGGACTTCTATCAGCGTTTCTATACTACATTTGACCGTCTTTTTTTCGAAAGCGAGATGGTTGAAGCAGGAAAGAAAATTGTGAACGATAACCTTGGTAAAGTATTTGTAGAGGATAATGGAGCAATTATCTTTCCCGGTGAGAAATACGGACTTCATACGAGAGTATTCATCACCCAAGCAGGCAATCCAACCTATGAAGGGAAAGAAATGGCCAATGGCTTTAGCGAATACGAGACTTTCCCTTTTGACATGAAAATCCACGTCGTTGGCTCAGAGCAAGCAGGCTACTTCCAAGTCGTCTTTAAAGCGCTTGAACTGATTGATCCCGAAAAATTCAAAGACAAGCAGCATCATATTTCCATGGGAATGGTGCAGTTAACCGATAGAAAAATGAGCTCGCGAACAGGCGACATCCTGACTGTTGATTGGCTCATCGATCAAGTCAAAGAACGCATCGAGAAGTTAGTCGCTGAGGGAAAAATAGCAGCCGAAGACCGAGAGCGCGTTACAGAGCAGGTCGCAATCGGCGCGATCAAGTATTCTGTTCTTAAAGTCGGCACCGGCCAAAATGTGGCTTTTGATATTGCCAAGTCAGTGTCTCTCGATGGCGATAGCGGGCCGTATTTGCAGTATACGTATGCGAGGACGCAGAGCGTCCTGCGAAAATCTCAAACTCCAAACTCTAAATCCCAAATAAATACCAAATACAAAATACAAAATACAAAATACCAGAGCTTAGAGCCGGAGGAACTTTCAGTTCTTCGCGTTTTGTATCGGTTTGATGAAGTAGTTACAGAAGCGGCGGATACGCTGTCGCCGCATCTACTGGCAGGCTACCTTTTTGACCTTGCGCAGAAATTTAACCTTTTCTACCAAAAGCACAAGATTCTTCCCACCAGCCCTGTCATTCTGAGGACAAAGTCCGAAAAATCTTCTGATAGATCCTTCACTAGCGTTCAGGATGACAGAGTAAGCGAGTTTCGCCTTACTCTGACAACTGCAGTAGGGAATACAATTAAGCAAGGATTAGACTTATTAGGCATACAAGCTCCTGAGAAAATGTAAGGGTCATCGTATTGATATATTTAGATATATTATGATAATATTCAGATATGGAAAGAGAAGCTCGGAGAGCAGCACGCGGAGCTCTGATTAGACAGCTGCGATTAGAAAATGCAGCTATTCAAAGAGTACAAGCTAAACCTCCGTTGGGAGTAACAGCTGTTGTCCCCCAAATAGCTGATCAGATTCTGGAATTACCAAGAGAGGTACCTGAATCTAGACAGATAACCTATGCAGTGGTCATAATGCGAGAAAGGATAAGAACACTACGAAAGGAAGGAGATGAGACTGTACAGGCTGTTGCAGTTCGTACCGGTAGTTCAGTTGACACAATACGTTCGGCAGAATTAGGCAGAAGGATCCCAAATGCCAAGACGCTGGTAATGCTTGCGAAAGCCTACAATACTTCAGTGAGCTTCCTTGTTGGCGAGGTGCATGACCGCCGACAAGACGCAGTAGAGAGAGTTTCTGAGCTGCCTCTTAACGAGACTATTACCGGATTGGTCAGGCAAAGAGGATTACATCTTAGTGATTTGAGCATCTCATCTGCTCTTTCCCCAGATCTATTGCTTAAAATCCAAACGGGCTCTTCTCCAGGTTTGCTCATACTAGAAAAGCTCGCATTTGGTCTTGGTGTGCCTATTGGACGCTTATTTGGGGAACAACCTATAAAGAAACAGTAAGGTGACCTCGATTTCTTTGCCATCCACGCTTCTGAGAAAAACATGTCTAAATATCTTAGAGTGCTATAATCCAGCCTACGAATGTTCAGTGAAAACGATCTTAGACCTCACAGTGATAGAGATAAAGAATCTAAAATTCCGCTGTCACCGACAGAGGAAGGTTACGATCTAGATAGTGGGCTACCTCAAATCACTTCTCTTGCACAAGAGCACATATTATTCCGCCATGAAATCCTTGCCTATCATGAAGATGCAAAAATAATAAGTGGTGTAGGTTCTGAGCTTGGGGTTTTACTTCTTGCTATGCTTGCTACGGAAGGTTCTCATACTATTCCATCTTTTCGGGAAAGCATGGATCAGCTTGGTACTGATGCATCAACGAGTACTTTGCCATATGATCGCGAACTTCGTATGACGATTGATCGACTTGTGGCAGCAGGATTTATAAAAAAAAGCGGAAAAATCGGAAGTACGCAGTTCCATATTGCTGATGAAGGTGAGCAGGCTGTCCTGTACGCTGGATATGCTTGGGAAATAGCCCTTCGATACCCAAATCATACGATGCGCGATTTATGGACACACCGATTTACATGGCCTAAACCAAAGGAAGTTGCTCCAGAAACTACATCCGGACCAAAAAGAACTGTTGGATCAAGTCTTCAGGTCATTGATGGAATCGTTATTGGTGCAAGAGGAGAAGTGCCTGAGACAATCGCAAGTATTATGAAAAGACTAAAAAAAGAGGGGATCATCACGAATCGAAGCGAGATATGGCACGTAATACACAGATATAAACAGCTTAGACTTCTTTCGTATGGCCAGATTTTTGAACATCTACCTGACGAAAACGTATATGTACCGGTAAAAGAAAAACCTAATACGCCAATGACACCAAGGCAAAGATTAGTAGTACTTTCAAAATATCTCATGGAGGAATATATCAAAGCAAATCTTGGCATGCCGATTTCACCAAGTCATGCACTCAGATTTATTGAGCAGCACAATCCTGAGTTATTTAGATCAGATCCTCAAAAATTAAAAGAAAATATAGGTCGAGTACTGAGCCATTTTGCCAAAGAAGGGCACTTTTCTACTTACACTCAGCCTGCTATCCAGCTAACTAATATGCAGCTTGCCTTGTTTCAAGATATTGTTACTATGATGGTAAATGTAGAGGAAGGAAATCCTGAGGGGCTGAGAAAAGCAGAAAAGCTCCTTCAAGATCCAGACAATGTAGCTCTCCTTTTAGAAAAAGAGGTAAGAGGGAGAAGAGGGGTAACGTTGGGCTTTTGATCAGTACCAACATCCTCTTGCCCCGTTCAGTTTAGATAACGGGGCTTGGCAATTCAGCTTCAAAGTGTTAAAATAAGCCTCTATCGTATGAACTACACCCGCACAGTTTCTCCAAACGGCCTCAGAGTTATTACTGTACCCATGCCGAGCCTTGAATCCGCAACAGTTCTTGTCATGGTGGGTGCTGGATCCCGCTACGAAGACCCCAACAACACAGGCATTTCTCACTTCCTCGAACATATGGCATTTAAAGGGACAGAGAAGCGTCCCTCTGCGCTTGATATCTCAAGCTTAATTGACGGCATGGGTGGAGAATTCAATGCTTTTACTGGTAAAGAATACACTGGTTACTATATCAAATCATCCAAGAACAATATCAATGTGTCTCTTGACGTCCTCTCAGATATGCTCCAGCACTCAAAGCTCGATCCAATAGAAATAAACAAAGAAAAAGGTGTTATCCTTGAGGAGAAGAATCTTTATGAAGATACGCCAATGCGAAATATCGGCGATATCTATGAGCAACTTCTCTACGGCGATACGCCAATGGGCTGGGATGTTATCGGGACAAAAGAAGTTATCCAGGGAATGACGCGTGAGCAGTTCCTAGCATACATGCAAAGTCTTTACTCAAGCCACAATATGACAGTTGTTATGGCAGGAAGTATTGATGAGGAGAAGGGAAGGGATTTAGTTGATGAGTACTTCAACCCCATGAAGAAATTTGCTATTAAAAATCCAGAGCCGGTAAAAGAAGATCAGAAAAAGCCGGATATCAAGATTAAAGAGAAGAAGACAGAACAGGTACATATTGCCTTGGGCGTTCGGACAGTCTCAATTGACTCAGACCATCGCCACTCGTTATCAGTTCTTGCCGCAATTATGGGCGGGGGGATGAGTAGTCGGCTTTTCAATGAAGTTCGGGAAAAAAGAGGCCTTGGGTACTATGTCCGCTCAAGCTCGGATCACTACAAAGACGCTGGAACGCTTGTTTCTATGGCAGGTATTGATCCAAAACGTGTTACTGAGGCAATTGAAACCATCCTCGCTGAATATCGCAAAGCAAGGGAAGGCGTATTGAAGGTTTCAAAAGACGAGCTTAAAAAAGCAAAAGAGTATCTCAAAGGCCATTTGGTATTAGAGTTAGAAGACAGCCGGGCAGTAGCCGGCTACTACGGACACCAAGAGTTACTCGAGAAAGAGATCCTCAACCCAGATCAAGTGATCGCTAAAATCGACGCAGTGACCACAGAGGACATTGACCGCGTGGGAAAAGCTTACTTTCAAAATTCAGGCTTGAATCTTGCGCTGATTGGGAACTTTGCGGATAGACAACGATTGGAGGACTTGTTAAGATTATAGGTAACCTAACTTACCTAGGTTACTTAAGTCACTTATGGAGCGAAGCGTCGTATTAGTCAAACCCGACGGCGTACAACGAGGAGTGATAGGCGAGATCATCCACCGCTTTGAGCGAAAAGGCTTAAAATTAGTCGGTCTGAAGATGATTGCACTCGATGATGCGCTTTTGGATGAGTGGTACGCACACCACAAAGACAAGCCGTTCTTCGCAGGCCTCAAATCCTACATGAAGTCCTATCCAGTCGTCGCGATGCTCTGGGAGGGTGTTGATGCAGTTGCAACAATTCGTCTTATGGTCGGAGTTACCAGAGCGCGAGAAGCAGAGGCCGGAACGATCCGAGGTGATTTTGCCATGTCTCAGCAGTACAACCTTATTCATGCCTCAGAAAACACAGAAATCGCAGAGCGGGAAGTCAAGCTCATGTTTAACTCCTCAGAAATCTTCTCGTGGGAAAAAACCATGGACACCCACGTCTATATAGACGAGGAACGCACATAATACGCATGTCTCTCGTAACGCCAAGAGAGAAAACAAAAAAATGAGCGAACCTGGACAAGGAGAAATCCAATTTCTTCCAAAATATAATAGAGCCGCAGAAGACTCTCAGCTTAGAAAAATGCTGGAGGAGATAAATCAGAGACTCAAAAGAGAATCAGAAATTACAGTAAGGTCAGCGAAAGATATCATTTTCAATAGAGATTTACTACAGATTCCAAAGCCAACAAGAACCACAGCAAGAAGAGTTTTAGCTGCTCATTACGGTTTTGCCGATGAGACAGATCCTGTAGCTGCCTCATACCTTGAGGAAGATCTAACTGCGGCCATTGATTATGAGCGATTTGGTATTGACCCCTCTCTCCCGTTAGCTGAGTATAAGAAGTGCGCCATTAGCAGAAATTTTGGTTCCATTTAGCGATCGTCCCCCTCCAGAGGATATTAGACATGACTCTTGAGGAGTGGAATGAATACAGAGGCGGACCATACTTAGGCTTCATTTGGGATCAAAAACCTCGAGCAGACGACGTTTACAGAAATAAAACTGGTGGACTTGATTCAATGCGTAAGTCAGCAGGACTTGTCTTTGGATTGCCCTTCATCAGAAAGGAGCAGTGGGGAGAGATGTTGCAACGATTTTTTGGCTTTGAGTCAACTCAACAGCTAGATACAAATTCAGTAATAGCACAGCGTGCAGTAATGACAGCTAAGCCAGGTGCATTATTGGCAGAAGAAGTGCTCATACCAAAAGGATAACCTTCAACCTAAATTTCCACACAAATTTAGCTTTACACCCCCCGGGTGTAGCCTCAGTGTTGTGCCATCATAATCTGTACCAATTGGTATATTTTATGATGGTTAGAACCACCATCAGCTTGACAGGAAGTATATACTAAGTATATACTTTGTTTTACCATGAATACTGAAATTGTAAATATAAAAATTGATGCAGAGACTAAGAAACAAGCCCAGAAAGTCGCAGCAGAGCTTGGGTTTAGCCTGAGTTCTATTCTCAAAGGTTATATTAAGCAATTTGTTAAAACAAAGCGAGTAACGTTTTCTGTGGGAGAAGAGCCAAGTCCTTACTTAAAGCGCATCATGAAGCAGGCAGAAAAGAATTGGAAAGAAGGTAGAACATCACCAAAGTTTGATAACGCTAAAGATGCTATAGCCTGGCTCGAGAAGCAGGGTATATGATCATTGTTTTCCGTTCTGCATTTTTGAAAGCACTCAAGAAGAAAGACATCCGCATTCGTAAAAGCTTCAAACACAGAATTGAGCTTTTCGAAAAGAATCCTAACAACCCGCAACTTAACAATCATGCGTTACAAAGAGAATGGGAAGGGTATCGAAGTATTAATATAACTTCAGACTGGAGAGCAATATACGAAGAAGTGCATGAAGAAGGAGGAACAATTGTTTACTTTATCCCCCTCGGCAAACATAAAGAGTTATACCAAATTAATTAATATCTCCTGAATCTGTTTTGCCCCCTCTAAGAGCCGCGGGCCTGGACGATTCAGTAAAGCATCATCGATAGGAAAAAGCCTATCATTTTTAACAGCCCTTAACTGGCTCCAACCAGATCTCTCTATAACATTTTTTTTATAAAAGCGCTTGCCAAAGCCACACCAATGAAAAATCATCAGGTCTGGGTCAAAATCTTGTAATTCCTTAAAATCAAACTCGCGGCTTGGCTTACCTTTCTCTGCGATTTGCTCAATACCACCGGCTATTTCCACTAGCTCTGGTACCCAATTACCGCTGACCATCGGTGGTTTTAACCACTCTTCCATGTAGACACGGGGAGAACGATTGTTAAATTGCTTTATTGCTTTATTGCTATCCTCACCCTTCCCTCTCCCTTCTAGGGAGAGGGTTATGCGGTTTTTTCTTATCTGAGCAAATTCTTGCTTCATTTTTTTCACAATTTCCTTTCCTTTTTTCTCTGTATTCGTAGCTACAGCGATCGTCATGATGCTTAGATAGACTCCGTGAAGTGTCTTTGGGGCGACGTGGATGATTTTTCCGGGGCCTTTCCAATCTCGCAGTTCTGGCGGGAGAAAGTAGCACGTAAAGATAAGATCAGGCCGAAGGGTTCTGATTTTTTCCGGAAGAGGAGTGGTCCACCCACCGACTTTTGGTTTTCTCTTTGCGTCTGCCGGATAGTCACAAAACCCCGTAATTCCTACTATCTGATCACCAAGGCCCAACGCATAAAGAATTTCAGTATTTGATGGAGCAAGAGAAACGAGCTGCATGAGAGCAGTATATCAGAGGATTTAGTCGGCGTAGAGGAACCACGTAAAGTTTTCGGTCGGAGACGAGGGAATTGGACCCTCTACCTCTCGGACCCGAACCGAGCGTTCTACCGATGAACTAGTCTCCGAAGTTTTTCTATTTTATCTTCTTTTATGTTAGAATACAAACCGTCCGCCAAAGGCGGAATATCCAATACTACCAATTTCAAATATCAAATAAATACCAATAATTTATATATTGATATATCAAAATATCTATTGATAGTGTCATAAGAATGCAAACTACTATCTAATATTCATTTTAAATTTGACATTGGAAATTAGAAATTAGAAATTTGTTACTGTCCCCGTAGTTCAACGGATAGAATAGGTGCGTCCTAAGCGCTTGATGGCAGTTCGATTCTGCCCGGGGATACTCAGAACTTGACGATGGAGGATAGAGAGTGGAAAATAGAATTTGACGTTATCTATCTTCTATTTCTACCATAGCGTCTAGTTACTATGAATCACTCGGAAAAAATAAAATTCCTCATTCTTCGTTCTATTGGAAACTTTCTTGTTCTTTTGAGTATCTACGGCGTTTTGGCAACATTTGGTCCGGCAGTACTCTTTGAAGTGAAGTTCCGCATCAAAGAAGCACGGGGAGTCGAGTATACGGTCGCTGATCTCACAGGTGATGCAGATACGTGGAGGTCTGATATAGACGAAAGCGCTGGCAATACTGGCAATACAATGAGTTTTGGGCAGTTACTCTCAGGCGAGACGAAGCAGTCGATTGTCCCGACAGACAGCAACTTCTCAATCGTCATTCCGAAAATCGGTGCCTCATCACGGATCATCCCCAATGTTGACCCGACTGACCCTGAGATTTTCCGACCAGCCTTATTAAAAGGAGTCGCACACGCCAAGGGGACAGTCTTTCCTGGTCTTCCCGGTAACATCTACATCTTTGCCCACTCTACCGATTCGTGGTGGAACGTAGGCCGCTACAATGCGGTTTTTTACCTTCTGAAGGATCTTGAACCGGGCGATGAAATCGTCATCTTTTTCGAGGGTGTCAGGTACAACTATGTTGTTGAGCAAAAGTTGATTACTGAGCCGTCGGAGGTGAGCTACCTTGTCAACAGCCAGAATGGGCCTGAACAATTGGTCCTTCAGACCTGCTGGCCGCCCGGGACGACATGGAAAAGATTGTTTGTCATAGCCAAGCCGAAGACCCCAGCATAGGTCACCTAAGTAGCTTAAGGCACTTTAAGCAACCTATTTTAACGAGACCGTATAAAGGTTAGGGGGAATATTGAGGTTATTAAGATTGGTGAGAATAACAATCTTTGATCCATTTGGCCAGGGGAAGACATAGTTGTCAATGAACGGCCCAGCATAAATTGTGGTTTGATTACTCCCATCATACTCCATAATATCGATCTTGTTATCGTGTACGTAAATAAGATGCTTGCTATCTGGAAACCAGCGCAGGGGTAGTTGACAGTCAGGAGTCTCGATTGTGCAGTCGCTCGCAAGGCCATCGAGGATCTTCCAGTTGGTATCTTCTTTTGTATCGTAGACATAGACGCCATCTTGTTTGATCTTGCGATCCTCTTTTAGTATATCCACGCCGATCAACCGAGGCTTGATGATAAATGGAAGCATCGCGTCTTTTTTCGTTCTGTAGAGAATTTTTGAGCTTGTATCATCAGGTGACCAGGCAAGAATGGTGAAATTATCCTTTATCATTTTCTGGAGTGGTTCCTTAAGCCCGTCGGTACGAGTTATGTCTTTCTGCGCAATATCAGCCCGCCACTCTTCTTGTAAGGATGTGAGGACTGCGGTGATATCGCGGGGGGTATCATTCAGCGACTGAGCGCTGAGGAGATAGTAGGTTGGCGTTTCGAGCTCCCCCGAAAGAGAAGCAATCAGCTGTTGCCCGTCAGGTGACCAGGCAAAACTGGATTGCGAGAACAATCCATTCGTATCATCGACGATCTGCTTTGCAGATCCCTGGAGAGACAAAACAGGATTGGCTGTAAGGTCAAAAACATAGATGCCGTTTTTTCGGACAGCTTGCCCGGCAATGATATAAGCAATTTTTGTGCCTGATGGGTCAGGCATCGGATTTGAAACACCCGTTGCCGTAATGCTCTCAAGCTTTGGAGCCGTAGGGAAGAGGAGCGCTTCTGCTTTGGTGACGACCTCTTTTTGAATCCGTACCGTTTTCTCCCAGGGAAAATAGCCTTCCTTGAATATTTTTACCGTGTACTCGCCAGGCGTGAGGTTAATCGTGTTATCAGTCGCTGTGGTGAGGTGATCATCAATAAATACCTGAGCCCCATTGGGAAGACTGGTCGTTACCAGGATACCTGTTTTTGCAACTTCTGGTCGACCGTTGTCAAAGGAAAAGCGGTAGCCTGATCCGTAAAGAACAATAGCGATTGTGGTTATTGCTAAAAAGAGAAAAACAGCAAAAGAGAAGAAGATTTGCTTGCGAATAACGCCGCGGCCATCCTCAGGAGGTCCGTGGTTTGGGTTTGTCGGTGGCTCAAGCGCAGGCTTGCCAGATTGGATCGTCGTAAAGTCTGAGGAAATATGGGCGTTTTTTTTCATAAAATAATTATTGCTCTATTTTTCCCTCTCCCTCAGGGAGAGGGAAAAAGGGTGAGGATTATTGTAAGCATTTACAATTATACAGCGTCAATTTAACCCTTGCAACAGAGTTTCATGTTGCTATAATCGAGAATAAAGCAGCCCAGAAGTAAAAATGATAGAGTTTATATATACTTTGATCGCTTTATAAGTTGCCTAAGTGACTTAAGTTGCCTAAGTGACTTATGAAAATTCACCATGATTTCCTTTTCACTGCCTACCTCCAAAAAAATCGGCATAGACCTAGGTACCGCAAATACCCTCGTGTATCTAGTTGGTGAGGGGATTGTGCTCAATGAACCAACTGTCGTTGCTGTGACTGCCGAGGACAATCGTGTCGTTGCTGTTGGGAGAGAGGCAAAAGAAATGCTCGGGCGCACTCCTGGCAATGTCGTTGCCCAACGACCGCTTCGAGATGGCGTTATTGCTGACTATACGATTACAGAGGCAATGCTGTCTTATTTTATTGATAAAGCTTGTGGGAGATCTCGTTTTCTTAAGCCTGAGGTGATGGTGTGTATCCCATCTGGCGTAACCCAAGTGGAAAGGCGAGCAGTCCTTGACGCGACGATGTCTGCTGGGGCAAAGGTTGCGTATCTTATCGATGAGCCGCTTGCTGCTGCCATAGGAGCGCGCGTGCCGATTGCTCAGCCGGCAGGACATATGATCGTGAATATCGGTGGTGGATCAACTGAATCTGCGGTGATCTCGCTTGGTGGCGTCGTGGTTCATAGTTCTATTCGGGTTGCGGGGAATAAGATAGACGAGGCTATTGCCAAGTATACGCAGAAAAAATTTAACCTGCTGGTCGGCGAAACAACTGCTGAGACGATTAAGATAGAACTTGCCAACGCAGTGTTACCCGAAGCTTACAAGAAGGGTGATGCTTCCGAATCCGGATTGAAATCAATGGAGATTCGTGGACGCGATAGTATCTCAGGCCTTCCTAGAACCATAACGCTCACCGAAGCGCAAGTGAATGAAGCAATAAAGCCTGTGCTTTTGGAAATCATAGAGGGAGCAAAAGAGGCACTTGAGCAATGCCCTCCTGAGCTGGCAAGTGACATTATTGATAAAGGTATTGTTATGAGTGGTGGAACGTCTTTGCTGACTAATCTTGATAAGCTGATGACCCAGATCACTGGGGTCCCGTGTCATGTTGCCGAGGATGCACTACTCTGCGTTGCCCGAGGTACAGGCGTTGCGATGGAGAACATAGAGCTATACAAGAGGGGAATCAACCGAAGGTAATTTCCAATAATTACCAATTTCAAATGCCAAATTTCAAATGAGTAGAGAAAGTATTGGAAATTAGAAATTGGATATTAGAAATTTGAAATTTATGGTTTCGTCCTATATTATCTCTTTTTCCATTTTTACCCTGACTTGTGAAAGCAACGATTAGGTTATTTTCACAAGAAATGAGTACTATAGTAATATATTTTTAGGTAATAAAAATATTTTATTTTTTAGCTTTAGAGTATAACAATTACTAGCTAAATATTGAATAGGTAAAATGAACGAAAATAAGATAAAAGCTTGATAGACAATTTACGAAAAACTGTCTATAGGAAAATACATATGTTAAACAAAAATATTATCCTTGATGTTGGAATAACAAATGCAACGAAGCAAGATATCCTGGAGTATATCCTCAAAACGTTAGAAGAAAAGAAGAAACCCTATTTTATCGTTACCCCGAATCCTGAGATATTGGTATTTTCCCACAAACACAAGTCATTTCAAACAGTACTCAATACTGCTCGTTTAGGCTTACCTGACGGCGTCGGCGTGACAATGGCCGGTAAGATTTTGGGGAAACCTTTCAAGGAACGGATCACTGGCACTGATTTGGTCGATGCACTTTGTAAAGAGAGTATAAAAAAGCCTATAACGGTAGGATTTTTAGGCGGCAGACAAAACGTAGCAGAGAAGACTGCTGAGTGCTTGAGTAAGAAATATCCCGGGTTGAAAGTTGGGTTTGCAGGGCCTGAGTGGCCAGCTTCTACCCTCAAAAATCCATCATCTACCTTCCATCATCTACCTTCAAGCATCGACATCCTTTTCGTCGCCTTCGGTTTTCCCAGACAAGAGCAGTGGATGGCTGAGCACATAGGGAGAGTGCCGGCGAGAGTGATGATTGGCGTTGGTGGTGCATTTGATTATATAAGTGGAAGGCTGACGAGAGCGCCTGGGTTTCTCCGCACACTTGGCCTTGAGTGGCTTTATCGGCTGGTAAGGCAACCATGGCGAATAAAAAGGCAGCTTGCGTTGCTAGAGTTTGTAATCCTCATTCTCAGAGAACGGATCACAGAACACAGAAGACGGTAGTCACCTGACATAAATTCTTACTTGAATTTCGTTTGATGTTGCCCGTATGCTATAATTGCGCGACTATGCCCATTCGACTCTCCGCCAGCTGGCGGATCGCTCAGGGCAATAGTCCTTCGACTAGCTCAGGATTTGAGGATGCTGAGTGCAATCGAAGTATGAGTTTATCGAACTATGAAAGTCCTATATCTCCAGATGTTTCCATTGTATGGCTCAGGCTCGGGAACCTATGCCAGAGAACTTGCCAAGGAGATTGCGCGTCGGCATGAGGTAGCAATCGTTGTGCCGGACAGAAGGAAGATTCCCGGCGTTAAAAGTTATATCGTTGATCTTCCTGTCAAAATTGCCTTCACCGGACACCCCGAGTGGCCAAACTGCCAGTTATATACCAAAGTGGGAGGTAAAGAACTTTCAGCCAATTACCTTGCGTACTTTAAGACGATTGTTCAAGCGGTCAATGATTTTTTTCCCGAGATCATCCATGTACATCATCTTATGCCGCTTTCCTGGATTGCGCGTTTTATCAAGATTGCCTACAGGCTTAATTTTATTGTTACGGTGCACGGCTCTGAGCTACCAACGCTGCAAAACGACAGCCGGTATCCATATCTCACCGCTGAGGCATTGCACAAGGCTGCACGGATTGTACCAAATAGCTTCTGGACCAGGGACTGGATGGAGCAGGTGCTCGGCGATACCTTCCATCGGCAAACGCGCGTGATTCCAGGAGGAATTGACATGTCGCTTTTTCCATCACATATTGATACGAGAGATATAGAGAGAAAATATGATCTTACAGGGAAAAAAGTTATTTTGTTCTCGGGAAAACTGACTCGTTATAAAGGAGTAAAGTATCTCATCCAGGCGGCAAAAAAAATTGACGGTGTCGTGATCATTGCAGGGGATGGGCCGGAGCGGCGTAATTTACAAGATCAGGTTAGAAACCTCAAAGCACAAAATGTCCGATTCATAGGCTATGTCGGCAATGGCGAGCTCGTGAAGCTTAACTATCGGGCAGACGTCGTCGTGGTGCCGAGTGTTTGGGATGAGCCATTGGGACTTGTTGTTTTGGAGGCAATGGCGACCAAAACACCAGTTGTCGTGACGAGAAAAGGCGGAATCCCATTGGCTGTGAAAGACGGCGTGAATGGTTTGTTCGTCAGACCCAGAAACGCAAAAGAGATTGCTGAGAAAGTAAATATGCTCCTCAAAAACGACGAGCTTCGTCGGAAAATGGGCGAGCGGGCACGGCAGACCATCGTTGATCGTTTTACTTGGGCTGAGATATCCAAGCGATTTGAGAGTATGTATGAGGAGTTTAGAAAAAAAGACAGAGTTTGAAGATAGATGATAGAATGTAGAAGGTAGGCTATTGAAGATAGAAGCTGGAAGATAGATAATTCTACTCTCTATTTCTACTTTCAAAATTCTATATTCCATCTTCGACCATCTACCGTCAAATATGAAGATCGCTATCCTCGGCTCTGTTGCCTTACCAGTGCCGCCACCAGGGCAGGGAGGAACCGAGTGGATCGCCTATCATCAGGCAGTTGGCCTATCCCAAAAAGGACACGATGTGCTCCTCGTCGCTGCCAAGGGGACAAAAGAACACTTCAAAGATACAGAAGTGCAGGTCATCGAGGTAGGCGAGGGGAATTTAGTTTCCGGATCAGCAAAAGAAGCTCAGTTTGATCCGACGAAAGTCGAGTCATCTCGAAAGCTGCGATTAGAAATTGCCTATCTTTCACAATCTGCAGGCGTATTGATTGACCACCAAGACGAGTATGACGTGATCCTCAATAACATGCGCGGGGAGGCAATCTTTTTGCCAGTTGCCAAACTTTTGCATAAACCCTTTGTCACTGTGATGCACTTAAACCTCTTTCCAGAGTTAGCCGATCTGTTCCGTTCGTATAAAACGCATGTTGTTATCATCAGCAATGCCCAACGCAAAGATTTTCCCGATCTGAACTATCTAGCCACGGTTTATAATGGCGTTGATATAGAAAAGTATTCGTTTAATCCAGTTCCCAAAGACTATGTTTTGATGATGGGGTCAATTGCCAGGCACAAGAATCAGAAAGCAGCAATCGAGGTTGCGAAAAAAGCCGGGATGAAGCTTATTCTGTCTGGTAAAATTGGCCAGCCAGATTATTTTGCTGAATTAAAAGCTTTAATTGATAAAGCAGGCGTTACCTATATTGGTGAAATTAGTTTTGCAGAAAAACTCAAGCTTTACCAGGAAGCAAAAGCCTTTATTTTTCCGATTGCCTGGGATGAGCCGTTTGGACTTGTGATGATCGAGGCGATGAGCTGCGGAACGCCGGTTGTCGCGTTTAACAAAGGCGCAGTATCGGAGGTAGTAGTTGATAATAGTACAGGGTTTGTAGTAGAAGATATCGATCAAATGGTAGAAAAACTACACAATATAGATACTATATCTCGAGAGACGTGTCGAAAGCATGTTGCGGAGAAGTTTACGATAGGGAAGATGATCGATGATTACGAAAAAGCGCTCCAAAAAATCGGCTAAGCTTATGCTATAGTGGTACTATGATCCTGAGCGAGACTTCGGCTGAGCTCAGTCGAAGCCCTGAAAGGACTCGAATGGATTATAGTGAGTGAAATCGAACTATGAAAATAGCACAGCTTGCGCCGCCGTGGTTGCCTGTCCCGCCAAAAGGGTATGGTGGGACCGAAGTGATTGTTCACTCCCTAACTGAAGAATTGGTCAAAAGAGGGCATGATGTGACCCTTTTTGCCTCAGGCGACTCGAAGACTTCTGCAAAACTCTTTTCCGTCTTTAAGCAAGCCTTGGGCAACAGCGGTACGATCAAAGGCGATGCCTTGCACCCGCTCCTTCACTACATCGAGTGCTTTGAACGAGCGCAGGAATTTGACATTATCCATACCCATGCCCAGTATTATGCAATGTTTCTTTCGCATTTGGTTAAAACACCCGTTGTGCATACTATCCATGGCTCCTACAACAAAGAGTATACGACTGAGGAGAAAATACACACCCTTAAGCGATTTAAGAACCACAATTTTATCTCAATCAGCAATAACCAGCGCAAGGATTTGGCAGAGCTTAATTATATCGCAACTGTTTATAATGGCATAGATATGGCAGAGTTTCCTTTTGCGCCTAACAAAGGGAAGTATCTGTTGTGGTTTGGTCGGATAACTGACAAAAAAGGTCCAGTCGATGCGATTGAAGCTGCCTACCGGCTGAACATGCCTTTGCGGATTTTTGGTGCTATCGATGACACAGAAAAAGAATATTTTGAGACAACGGTAAAGCCTCTCATTGACAACAAGCTTGTTACGTATCAGGGTGAAATTGAGGCCTCAAAGAAAGCTGCCGTATACGAAGGAGCGTATTGCACGCTCTACCCGATTCATTGGGAAGAACCATTTGGACTTGTCATGGCAGAGTCTATGGCCTGTGGTACGCCGGTTATTGCTTATAACAGGGGGAGTGTTTCAGAGTTGCTCAAGGATGGAGTGACAGGCTTTGTCGTCAGAGAAAATTCGGCAAGTTCTGATGGTTATCAGATTAAAGATGTCGGGGTTGCAGGCCTCATCAGTGCAGTAAAACGCATTGGCGAGATTAGCCGGGAAGCGTGCAGAAAAAGGATAGAGGAAAAATTCACTGTGGAGAAAATGGTCGATGGCTACGAAGCCGTCTACAAAAAACTCCTTAACCCTCAGCATTAAATTGGAAGATAAAATTGGCTCAGTCCGAACAAGAAATGAATATAATCAAACGTATAGATCTGTGGCACGCCTCGTCTCTCAGCGAGAACCTGCATCAGCGCTTGGGAATAGGTTAGCTCAGTTGACTGAAAGTTCACCAACGCTTTCAGCGCTGCCTTACTATCTAGTGCATCGTGGTACATTACATTAATTCCGCTTAAGGCAATAGTTCGGAGAAAATCTTTTGCCAGCGATGGGCTAATGTCTTTGTAGAGCTGATTGTAGGTTTCAATAAGGTTGAGCGTATCTGTGAATAAGATATATTCTTCCTCCGAAAAGAAGCGAAAGTATGCTGACGCCTGCTCATATTTGGGGTGAGCACGGTCAATAAATGCCAGCATGGCAGATGCTGTGAGAAAGACCTTTTTGCTGAGTATTGGCATAAGTCACTTAAGTTGTCAGGTGTAGGCTAGCTCCGCGACCTTTCAGGCGTAAGAAAGGATCCTCGATATTGAATTTCTTAGCTGGTTGAATCTTGATTTTGGGAGATGCCTGCTTTGGTTGCTCGTTGGGCTTAAAGTCTTTATTAAACTCCTGGAGTTCTGATTCTTTAATGCGGACATTGCCACCCACTTTTACTGCATTGAGCCTTCCTTCTTTGATATACCGCCTGATTGTGAGCGGGTGGACTTTTAGAATAAATGCTGCCTGATTGACGTTAAATAAGGTATCCATAGAGATTATAGGTTTTCACATCCTATACAATAATATATATGAGTATACAATTTTATGCAAGAGGCAAAAAAATTTGACCTTATCAATAAAATCCTTTTTAATGAGATACATAGTGAGACAGAAAGGTGCGTACTCGCAACTTACTCATTAAGAATTTCTAACGAAAGGAGGTAACGTGAAACACGTAGATACATAAGCATCTATGAACTTAGTACAAAAAGTCTTACGCAATTTGCGCAGTGTGCTTCTCGTGCTTAGCATGCATGTCGTATAGCGGAGTATTTTTCTTCCGGTAGGTTATGCCCCGTCAATATTCTATTCCACATTGAACCATGAGCTACCGGAGGAGAGAGGTAGCCAGTGAAAAAGCGCGATCCTTTTGTGATTTTATTTCTACTTTATGCTACTCTTAATCTGTGTCTGATTTCCAGTTCTTAAAAAATCCCGTCTTTCATAATTGGGTGGTACTCGCGCCAAGGCGTGCCAAGCGGCCAGATGTTGCCAATGGCACAGAGCCTGTCTGCCCTTTCTGCCCAGGAAGAGAAGCTGATGAGAAAGAGGTCTACAGAATAAGTAAATCCGAATACCAAAGCACTCCTTGGTCCCGAGCTCAAGCCGAGGGGAAACTCGAAACAAAACCAAATGACCAAGATACAAAAAGTAAAAAAAACTCAAGTTTGGAAAATTCGAATTTAAAGAATAGCAGCGATTGGCTGGTTCGCGTCCTTCCCAACCGCTTTCCTTTCGCACCAATCCACGAAGTCATCATCCATTCCCCAGACCACCATGCCAATTTCGGCGAGCTCCCCGTCTCCCACGTCGATCTCATCCTTAAAGTGTATCGGAGTAGATATCAACTGCATCAAGACAAGGGTGAAGTATATATTTTCCACAACAGGGGTGAGATGGC
>CAZSQB010000004.1:0-20955 GCA_964608945.1 uncultured Gammaproteobacteria bacterium | reverse complement strand
TGGGTCGCGCCAAAGAATAGAGGAAGGGCATTCGGCGAGATCACAGATGATGAGATAAACGACCTTGCAGGCACGCTGACACAGCTTGTGCGCATTTTTGACCTTAGCCATGGCCACGAATTTCCCTATAACTTTTACATCTATCCGGGAGGAGACTGGTACTTGCGTCTCATCCCGCGCCAGAAACGCCTCGGCGGCTTTGAGGTGGGAACAGGAATTTTTGTGAACACCCAGGATCCAGAGGAAACGCTTTTCTTCATCAAAGAGCATTTTGCCCATCCTGATGAGGAGAAAATCCAAACATCGCACCAGGCTGACTACCACAAGAGCGTGTAGATAAAATGTCAAATTTCAAATGAAAAGAGGAGTACGTCTAAGAAGCCTCTTTAGCGCTTCCAAACGGAGAGTTTTGTCATCGTTATTTACCAACCTCACCGCAGGCTGGATAGGCGCACTGATCATTGTTCCTAATATTTCTGATCTTTCACAGATTCAGGACATTTTAGTATTGATTCTTGATGTTTTTGCTGCTATAGTCTCCTTGAGCATCGCTTTTTGGTTTGAGGAAAGGAGTAATAAATGAGTAAAATTGCTGAAATTAATCTTAATATTATAATTGCATATGCGCTTTTTTTGATTGTCTTTTTGCTTCTCTATATCGCTTTTGGCAAATCTTCTAAGAAATAAACCTCGCTTTACACCTATAGGATAATATGATAGAATTTTTGAGTTGTTTTTCGCCCCTTGGTTTAGTTAAATTTTATTTTCGTTCTATATTATGGGGTAGAAGTGATAGGTTTTCTCGCACTTTAAAAATTTATATTCATAGGGAGCAATCCCTCCACAAGTTTTTGCTTAGTAAACGCAGTGGTTGTTTCAAATAATTGCGAAACAATACACTGCATTTATCAGAGAACTATTTGTGTCGGGATCATCTCCCTATGATACTTTAACGAATATTTTTTCTTCCTTCTTTTCTTTCGTTTTTGAATTGCTCCGTCTCGCCTTTGGCGAGCCGAGAGGGTTAGCCACGGCAAAACGAGAAGTAAGTAGTATGTATCATGTAGCTTGTATTATGTATAAAAAATTCTTTCTTGTCATACCTAATACTTGATACTTTCTACTTGTTTCCGTCTTGCCTTGGTTAACCGTTAGAAAATGACAGAAGGAGGTGTAGACGATCCCAGAAAGGGAACGTCAATAACAGTCACCATGCGGTGACCCGGTTTACCAGGCCGTGTGCGGAGTTTTTCGCCCACGTTTTTCAACGATAGAGTACGCTTGGAGACGAGTCCACATGGACGGTCAAAAATTCGATTCCTTGACCCGTTCGTTCGTAGTGTTGAAGAACCGCAAGGACGCGATTCGCGTACTCGCGGGTATCGGCCTTTCCGCGGCGGCGACGCTTCGGGGCGCCACTCGCGCGGCGGCGACGGGGTGCAGGCACAACCACGAATCGTGTGACAAGGATCAGCACAACCAGTGCTGTTCACGCCTTTGCCACACGTTCCCGGACGGCCACTCTGAATGCTTGTGCGGCAATAGTTGGACGCCGTGTACAACCGGCGAGACGTGCTGCACGGGCGTGTGCGACAAGTGGGGCACCGGCAAATGCGCCTGCGCCGACGACAAGAACGGCGGTTTTTGTTTTACGACGCAAGGGGAATGCTGCAAAGGCTTCGTCTGCGTCAATCACAAATGCGTTCGGCCGTGCGGCAATCCCGGCGACAAGTGCAGCCGCGATAGCGACTGCTGCAAGGGCGGCGTCTGCGCCAACGGGAAGTGCTGCAAGCCGGATTGTCACGGGGCTGTCTGCGGCCTCAACAACTGTGGGGGCTCATGCGGCACCTGCTACTCGTGCCACGAGTGTCGAGACGGCAAGTGCGTCCCGAAGAAGTGCGGCGACTGCGAGCGCTGCGACGGCGGGAACTGCGTTTCTACCTGCGACTCGTCGAATTGCGAGGTTTGCCAGAACGGCCATTGCGTCGGTTGTCCCAACGGGCAAACCTGCCGCGACGGCCACTGCGTCGAGGATTGCGCCCAACCGGGCCAACACTGCGGCCAGTCCGGCTGCTGCGGCAACGCGAAGTGCCACGACGGCGTCTGTTGCGTTCCGAACTGCGGCGGTAAGTCCTGCGGGGACGATGGCTGCGGTGGCTCGTGCGGCACCTGCCGTGGGAATCGCGTCTGCCGTCGGGGCAGTTGTCGGAGTGGCAGCTGCCACTGCGACTGTCCGGGACAGGAACGCGGAAGCTGCGAGAACGCGAACTGCCCTTCAGGGATTTGCGTTTTTAAAGGCGGTCGCTACTGCGGCGACGACGGCTTCTGCTGTGTAGGGTGCAAGCACAAGTAGCCGTTTCGGCCATACATCGCGGTCTTGGGCCACTCGGGTCTGAGACGTTGAGCGTCTACTCGGCATAGCCGCGTAGACCTCCTGCCTTGGTTGGCTTGGTCCGCCGACTAAGGCGCCAATGTCATCCTGAGGCCAAGAGCCGAAGGATCTTGTTGATGCTCGATACAGAGCCTCAAGGGATTCTTCGCTCCGCTCAGAATGACAGGTTCGCGGTTTTTCGTTGGAGTAGTCTTGCTTTGGAGGATTTTAGCCATGTTTGGCTCTTATCCTGTGAAGTCAGGGAGATGAATCCTATACCGTCCCGAACCATTTGGTTCAGGACTGGGATGTACCGAATGGTACGTTCCCGTATGGTATGGGAAAAAGCTATATCTTTACCCACTGGGTTAAGCACAATATAGCTACGAGAGTAGTCCCTTGTCGATCCGTGATGGGTTGATGTGTTTTGTTCTGCATTCTGCAGAACTCCTCACGTCGCCCACATGCCGACAATACCACTCTCGTTTCTCCTCTGTGTTTATCGATAGGTATGAACATAGGGGAGAGACGAGGGAGACTAGAGGATGGTTTAGAGTTGAAAGGTAATGAAGCCAGTATGGTTTACCCCGCTAAGCGGGGTTTAGGGGTGAGGTGAGGAGTGATAAAATACCCTAAACCTTACCTCCTCACAATACTGGTTTCCTAACCAATTCAACCCCTCACATATATCTTGAGGCTGCCTTGATCTTCTTAAGTAGTACTCTGATAGGGTTATTTTAGAGAAAAAAGAAGACTTTGTTTTCCGCCTGAATAATTTAAAACAAAGTCTTCCTAAAAGGTTACACCTCACTCTTTTGTTGCATTCCAAGAAGCCATAATACGGCTTCTTTTTTGTATCGCCTATCTCCTCGTGAGTTAATGCGGATGGCGGGCAGTTTACCCCGTTTGCCCCACCGCTTTATGGTAAGAGGAGAGACGCGAAGCACCTGTGCTACTTCTCGGACAGTCAATAGATCAGGTAGGTTGTTGATTGATATATTTTGTTCAGCCATAGGCTCAGGACTACTTGATAGAGTGTCAATCTAGTCCTATTGATAATCAATGTAACTAGCACCTAATTACAAGGTAACAAAAGAGAACACTTCTTGTCAAGTAAGAAAACGGAGAATATTGTTGATATTGTTACACTGTTAAATTGTTACCCTCTCCCAAGCAATTTAGCAATTACTCTCTGAGTGTTCTGAAATTGGTTACTTTGTGGCGGATGACTTCGGTGCTGCTGGTTTTGCAGCCGGCTTATTTGCTACAACGCCAAGAAAAATCCTCACATCGTTGTTGATCGCCTTGAGAATCGCGTCATTGATTGGGATTTTTTGCGTTTTACCATCAGGCAGATGGATGATAACATATTCCTTGATGATTGATATAAAATTTGCGTGCTCAGGCAGGATATCAAAGGGGCCAGATGTATTCAGAGAGGAGACTGCTTTGGCAGGACCGTTAAATAATAGCTTCTCCCGACTTCGGATGAAGAGATGGAGAGAGTCTTTGGATTGGGTAGCCATAGTAATCTAGACGATAGATGGTAGAAGATGGAAGATAGAATTTTGAGGATAGAAAATAGAAGATAGATATATTTTTATCCACTCTCAACCTTCTATCTTCAACAATCTACTTTCTACCATCTATCGTCTACCGTCAAATAGTTTTCTTAACTGTTTGTCCACTCGTCGTATTGCCAACCATAGGTGGCGTCACTGTCTGTGCTAGCTCCTTCAGGGACCCAATGTACATGAATTTTTCCTCAGAGACAGTATCATACTTGCCAGAAATGATTGCAAGGACATCAGCTATTGTATCTTTGAGTGGGACATAGACGCCTTTGCGGGCAGTCTGATTCTCCGCGACAAAGAAACTCTGGGTCATAAAATTGCGAAGCTTTTTTGCTCGCGAAAATGTGAGGTGATCTTCAGGTGAAAGCTCAGATTCGCCTACCAATGAAACAATTCTTTCAAGTGAGATGCCCTTTTTAAGAAGCGACGCTGCCTGCAAGGCAATGACTGAATGCTCTTTTCCTGAGACCTGAGGGTTGAGGGCTGCTGAGGTTGAGGAGAGTAAGTCGATTGCTGGTAGCCTGCCTTCTTGATACACAGTACGCGAGAGAACGAGGAACGAATCAAGATAGGGAAAGATTGATTGGACGGCCTGATCTAGAATATCGTCATTTGGGATATAGACTGTTTCAAGCGTTGTCAGGTCATGTGCGGTCGTTGAGGTGAGGCGCTCGTGAAGCGACGCCATTTCAGAATCAAGGGTCGGCTGATAGCCGTCTTCTGAGGGAATAGTATTCATCAAAAGCGACAATTCATTGCCAGCTTGTGCAAAACGGAATGCGTTATCCATGAAGAAAAGGACGTCTTTTTCGGCCTGATCGCGGAAGTACTCAGCCACACTCACTGCGGCAAAGGAGGTTAGGAAGCGAATGCCAGGATTGTCTCCCATGGTGCCAAAGATGAGCGAAACATTTGGTAGGACTTTGCTTGTCGCCAGCGCTTCAACGAGTTCCTGTCCCTCGCGGACGCGCTCACCAATACCGGCAAAGACAGAAACACTCTTCCGCTCAAGTGTCACGACGTTATGGATGATCTCAGTCAAAAGGAGCGTTTTGCCCACACCCGCGCCGCCGAAGAGGCCGATTTTTCCGCCTTTTATAATCGGACAAAAAAGATCAAGCGCCTTAATGCCGGTTTCTAGAATCGATGCCTTGATCGGAACCTTGTTATAGGGAGGAGGGTCACGGTAGATTGGGAGTTTCTTTATTTCAGAGAGATCACCTAACCCATCTTGCGTCTGTCCGAAGATGTCAATCACTCGACCGAGTACTGCATCGCCAACAGGAATTTGTAATGGTTGGTGGGTATTTAAGACCCCTTCGCCGCGGGAAATTGCACGAGAGGAGAGGAGGATGCAAAAATATGAGGAAAGGCCAGATGAGCTGCGTACCTCCATTTTGATACTCGGATCTGCGGCCAGGACCAGCACATCATGCATCGCTGGTTTTTCAGCCTGAAACCGTACCTCAAGGATCTGTCCATAGACTGCAGTAATTCTGCCAACTGGAACAAGCGGTGTCGTTGTTACATTCGCCATAATGAAATTCCCGAAAGCGCCTCAGTTTGCTTGGTATTAAGCTTTCTGTGCTTGAGCATTCTCATCCGCTGCGATGCAATTTTTTGGCGCTCTTGTACATTTTGGCTTGCCAGATCAAGCGTATACAGACGCCCGGCAAATTTTGCGAGTTGGCTCTCGTACATCGTTTGCTCAAAAAGTGAAGCAAAAAGCTCTGACTGGAAGAAGGTGATGATATGCTCAAGCGACGGCTCAAAGAGGTATTTTAAACTTTGCTTACCAGCGTCTTTTGTCATGCTTTCGTCTCCGTACAGGTTATACATCACCGGTTCTTGCTTTGCGATCGTGTTGAATTCGCCAAAAAAGACATAGACTTTTTCATAAGCGAGGAGTTGTTCAATAAGGCCTCGCAGGGTGCTTGGATCAACTGAGTTGTCAGAGAACTCAATGGGAGTAAATGTCCTGTCTGGGAAATCCTGCTCAAAAAATGACCTGCCTAACCTGCCGACGATGACAATGTCTGTTGCCTGGGTTATGATTTGTTCTTTAAACAGCTCGTAGGTACGGCGGATGATATCGCCATATAATCCAACGTTTGCAGAGAGGAGCACAGAGGCTGTTTTACCATTTCTGGGCATGAGATTAAGCTCTGAGATATTCTTCACTTTGTGTTTGCGCATCAGTGCTGAAAGCTCGGTACGGTAGGAAGCAAGGAGTTCTTGGAAAATCTCTTGAATGCCTGCGTTAAAGTCTCTGTTTTGTAACACAGCGGCGCGGATTTTGCGCATACGGATTGCGGCAATTTCCTCGTACGTCTGTACGAGTGTTTTTATGCTCTCTAATCCTTCTATTTCCGATCGCGCTTGATTTATTATCATGTTGCTTTCCTCTTTTCTAAATATTCAGGCGCTTTCGTCCTAATCGTCTGCAGGAACCCATTGAATGAAGTTGCACGGGAAACCATATCATCGATAGCTTTTTTAATAGTTTGATCATTCCTGTAGGAGTTAACGATTTTGCTAATATCAACAACCATTGCTTGATTTGTTGCTGTTTCCCAAACGCCTGACCAGATAAGACAGAAAAGATAAATTTGCAAGGGAGCAGGGAACAGGCTGACCTCTGTCTGATCAAAAAATGCGTAGATTTTCTCGCCTGTGACGAGCGTGTGTTTGACAGACGCGGTTGCTTCAGCGCCGAAATGGGAAAAGCTCTGCATTTTATCAAAAAGAGTCAGAAAGCTTATAAGCTCGCGGTTAATCTGCCGCTGCAAGTCAGTTTGAGTCTGCCTGCCGACACGAGTAACCGACAGAAAAGGATTGATGGCTGGGCGGCGGCCTTGGGCAAAAAGGTCGTTATCAAAATAGATATGGCCATCAGTCATTGACATCAGATTTGTTTGGATATAGCCTGACAGATCGCCTGACTGGGTCTCTGCAACGGCAAGGCAGGTAATTGAAACCTCACCTTTCTCATGAATGAAATTACCCGCTCGTTCCAAAAGCCGCGCGTGCGTATAGAAGATATCGCCTGGATAGGAGTTGCGACCAGGGAACTTTCTGCCAAGGAGTGAGATTTCCCGATAAAACTTGGCGTGGCTGAATAAATCATCAAGCACGATCAACACATTCACTCCCTGATCGCGGAAATACTCTGCAATCGTCATAGCCACGTATGGAGCAAGGTAAATAATGCCTGCCGGATCCTCAAGACTTGCGGCGACGATGATTGTTTTGTCCATAACATTGTGTTTGACAAAATAGTCCTCGACCTTTTTGATATCAAGCTTTTTTTTGCCGATTGCTCCGTAGATACAAACAGTATTTTGTTTTGCCTGATTGAGAATGGACTGGAGAAGAAAGCTCGTTTTTCCAGTCTTGCGATCGCCGATGACAAGCTCGCGTTGCCCTTTGCCCAGGGGAATGAGTAAGTCAATAAGTGAGAGTCCAGTCTCAAATGGCGTTTCAATACGTTTTCGAGAACTGATGCCAGATGACTTTATGTCAATAACCCGTACGTTCTTTGGTTTTTGCATGGGTTTTGTTTGGTCAAGAGAGAACCCTAAGGGATCAATCGTCTGACCGAGTAACTCGTTGCCGACAGGAATCTCAAGGAGTGCATTTGTCCGCGCAGCCCGTGTACCAACCCTGATTGTGTCTTTGCTAAAAAGCATTATCTCAACGTGCTCTCGGTGGAGGGAGACTACTTGCCCTGCCTGCCCTGTTTCAAATATCACCAATTCATGGTTTCGTGCGCTTGGTAAACCAGCAACATGGACAATGCCATGGAGTACTTTTTCGACAAAACCTACCTCCTGGGTTTTTTCTAGGTGACTGATGAAGTTTTTCATAGACTGATCTCAAATCTTAGATCTCAAATCTCAAAATTACATCTAAAATATTAAATCTTTTAAAATTTTTAGTTTTGCGATGTAGATTTGCGATTTGCCATTTGAGTTTTGAGATTTTATTGCATCAACGACCAAATCTTTTCTTTATCTTTTTCAAAAACATCAGCAATCCGTTTTTTGAGAGTAAAGTTCTTATACACGCCTTGAAAACTGATAATCGCACCGCCCATAATCGATCGATCTGAGGCGAAATCAAGAAGGATATACGCTCCTAGCTCTGTCCTGACAAGGCTTGAGAAAAGTCCGACCATATGGCTATCTGGCTGAAAAGCGATGGTGAGCTTGAGGACTTTGACTGACTCTATGGCTCTTTTCAACCCAAGTAAAAACTCTTTTGTTTGTTTTTGGTCTTCCCAGGAAATGCCATTTTTCTTAAAGCATTGCTCAAGTGATAGTGCCAGGTCATGACTTATATATTTTGCTACGATCTCCTCCGGAGTAGCGCGTTCAATGATATATAAGCGCGTTAGAAGAATATCGATCTGAAGCAGAACGTGCTGTGCTTCGACTGTTGTTTTTATGAGTGCCAGAAGATCGGAATAGTTGTAAGCGTTATTTAACATAAGTTACTTAGGTTACCTAGGTGACTTTTGTTCCTGTTCATCAAGTTGCAGTATCACTGCTAGGTCACTTTTTGCTTGAGAGAGCGCATCCATGACGAGTTTTTGCTGGTCTTCGAGGTTAATTGACTTACCAATAATTTCAAGTGCCACAGTTTGTAATACTTCATAGATCGTGTCATCAATTTTTTTAATCCGTGCTGCTTTATATTTCGCCAATTCCGATCGAATGGCAAGATATTCAGTATCAATTTTTTCTTGCAGCTCTTTTTGCGTACCGACCGTATCTTTCTCAAGGAGTGATTTAAACTCATTAATCTCCGAGACTGCCTGTTTTTCTATGTCTTTTGCCATATTTTGTAATAGATTGATATGTTCTTCCCGTAGCTTTTGCAGCATTGCTTCATACATTTGGCTTATATCCTCTGATGATTTGCCGAATCGCTCTGATTCTTCCTCAGATAACTGTTGGAGTTTGGTCGCAAGCGTTTGCTTACTCTGTTCGTCAAGCTCAGCTGAAGAGGAGATGATGCTTTGGGCTTTTGCGTTCGCGTCTTGAATAATACCGATCGCTCGATGTCGTGCTTCGTCGAGGACGGCAGATGTTTTCTCCTGCATTTGCGAGCTTAAGAGGTCTCGTTCTTTTTCCGAATCAGAAAGGCGCCTGACTGTTTTGGCGTAAGAAACCCCGATAGCCAGCAATACGACTGCCAAAAGGGTATTGGTTGCAAGGATAGAGATAAAAATGAGTTGGTTATCCATACATTAATCTCAAAACTCAAATCTCAAATGGCAAATCTGCATCTTAAATCTAAAATGTTTTAGTTTTACGATTTGCGATGTAATTTTACGATTTGCGTTTTGCGATTTGAGTTTTTTCATAGTGACAAGATAAAGTATGCGACTGCGATGCCAATCGCCATGACAACAAATGTCAAACCTAAATTAAAGACAATACTCAGCATAATCTGCGGTCCGGCAAGGGGATTCCTCCCGATTGCTTCAACGCCTCGACTGGCGACTCTGCCGAAAAACCAAATGCCAAGCGCCAAGGAGAGTAATCCAGCTAGTCCGGCTATCGTATAGCGAAACGCGTTGACAGGCGAGAGGAATGGTGTTGCAAAGGCGACGTTAAAATTCTCAAGCAAATTGCTGCGCAGCGCAACAGTGTCAGAACTAAATCCCGGATGAAGAGAAACAAGGATTTTCCCAATTTTATTTGGATCCGTCTCGGAGTAAGCATCAAGAGCGGTTCCGAGCACATATCCGTTACTGGTTGCTTTTTGTCCGACTCCAGGAATGGTTGATGAGGTAATCAGGTCTGCTTCTTTTATCCCACCATTTATTGTCGATACATTAACAAGAGCTTTCCCAATAGATAAAACATAATGTGAGCTAGGGCCTGTCGGATCCTCAAGGCTAACCGCTGGCTTGTCTGTTATCACCCCATAAATCATCGGGTCATAGGGAGTAGAAGTGACAAAGTAGCCTGATTTTGTGTAGCCGATGACATCAGCATTCTTGACTTTCTTATCTGGAATATCAATTTGTATTGCCACGCCTGATGAAACTTGCTCTTGTGCCAGTGCGGTTTTGCAAACGAATAGGAAAGCAACTAAGGCAATTGCCAGTACCAATGTGATGCGGGTAAGGGCAGGCCTGCCTGCTCGCCTCGCTGCGAAGCGGGCCGGCAGGCAAGGTATGTTTTTCATGGTACACATTAACTGTAATTGATAGGTATGACAATTGTCAATTACACTTATCAAAAACCGCAATTTTTAACCAACTTTTTTGCTCAATTTTTCACAAGACTTTATTCACAGAAAAAATTAGCCTCAAATTTTTACTCTTGAGCCATTGACATCTCTAGGTTTTTTATGGAACAATAGAACTTGGACAAAGTTGTACATTTAGCTTCGCTTGTACAATTTTTAAATCCAAATCTGGAGGTTTAGTCTGCTTAGTCGACCTAATCAATCGGTTCTAACCATCCAGGAGGCAGCCAGGATACTCAGCGTTTCAAGCAAAACTCTTCGCCGCTGGGAGAAGAGAGGTGTTCTCGTACCTGAGAGAACAGTAGGTAACCACCGCCGCTACACATTGCTGCAAATTGAAGAATTTAAAAGGCTAGACAAATCCCAACTTTTCACAAAATCCCGAGCATTTAACGAAGTGGAAAATCTTGGACAACAGCCTCAAAAAAATGAAAAAGAAGACCCGTTCGTCATTCAAACGCTGCAAACACCACAACTTGCTCTTTCAGAACTACCGGCTCTTCCAGGAGCCAATCAACACAGAACAAGGACATATCTCCTCAGTGTTCTTGCAGGATTTCTGGTGATTATTCTGCTCGCAACTGGAGTTTTTTTCCTAAAAACTAAAGACACTAACAGCATTGAGAAATTTGTCAAAGCTTCAGAGAGTCTGGGTAGATTCTTTCAAGCAAAAGAGCAAAAGCAAGAAGCAACAGAGAATGGAGCTGTGACTCATGAGGTTTTGCAAGCAGCAACGAGCAGACTCAATGGTTTCTTCCGACTTCGCATCCCAAGCGAGTTTGCAAAAGGTGTTTCAATTCTAGAAGGTTTGTCTGTTTCAGGCACAGCTACTTTTTCAGGAGGAATCAACACAAGCAACACTGATATTGATGCAGGCACGGGGACTATTACAGCGGCAAATATTCCAGATACCATCCTTACAGGTATTACTGCAGGCTCAGGAATAACAGTCGCTGGTACAGCGACCCTGCCTACTATATCAAACGATGGTGTAGTATCACTTCAAGGATCAACGGGAACCTTGTCGCTGTCTGCAGGATCGGGGATAAGCATTGTCGGCTTGAAGATCTCAAGCAGCGTGACCCAGGCGGACTCATTCAAAAATATTGCTGTCTCAGGTCAGTCAACAGTCACTGCCGGCAGTAGCACTGATACATTGACCTTTGCTGCAGGATCAAATATTACGCTGACAACCAACACAAGCACAAAAGCCCTTACTATTACCTCCAGTGCATCAAGCAGCCAATGGACGACAACAGGGAATGATATTTACTATACAACAGGCAACGTCGGTATCGGCACCACTGCTCCAATCGGCAGACTGAATCTGTCTGGTGATGCTGGTGGGGTAGCGCTGGTGAAGTTTAACGAGCTTGGGAGCAACGACATCTTCACAGCATCTGCATCAGGAACAACCAGATTAACCCTATCAAACGCTGGCAATCTCAATCTTATTGGTGGCGTCTATCAGTCGGCTGGCACATCAGGAGTGACTGTTGCCTCAGCTTCCTGTATAACCAGTACTGGTGGGATTGTCACAGGAAGTGGTACATGTTCAGGAGCCTCCAACTGGACTGTTGCCAATGGCGCGATCTTCCCAAATCAAGCCTCAGTCTTAGATGTACTCATCGGCGGGACCGCAACAACCTCTGCTGACTTTGCTTTTATCAATATCAACTCTGGTAATCCAACTGCATCAATCTCAGCCAATCTAGCACTTGCTGTCCCAACTGGAACAAATCCTGCAGCCACACTCGATCTCTTCAATGGAGGGACATTGAACCTTCGTACTTCACCAGGTGGAGATGCGGGAGTGGCATCGCGCTTGTTTATCAAAAACGATGGCAATATAGGCATCGGCAATACAACGCCAACAGCAGTGCTTGAGATTCGCGGTGCAGACAATACAACAGCGAGTCGAAAAAACACGCTCAATCTTTCCAACAATGAAACAGGTGCAGCAGGCAAAATCACCAACATCGGCTTTGTCTTCAACAGACAGAGCACACTAACACCAATCCATCTCGCAAGCATCTCAGCCACGACAGTTCAAAACGGCAGTGGCATTAGTGCAAACCTTATCTTCTCAACAGGAGATAGCAGTACGACTATTGGTCCAATAGAGCGAATGCGATTAAGTGAAGGCGGTAATCTTGGTATCGGCACAACAGATCCAAGCTTTCACATTGACCTGCAGAGAGATCAAGCAAGCGCATTTGTCACAGCGACAGGATATGGTACAGGACTCTCAGGGGTATTTTTAGGTCGAGGAGCACGAGGCACACAGACAACTCCCACTGCATCCCAAGCTGATGATCAATTACTTGTCTTATCAGCCAGAGGCTATACAGGTTCAGCATTTTCTGCTACTCAAGGACTTATTAAGATCGTAGCATCAGAAAACTGGAGTACGAGCAACCAGGGAACCTACGTCTCTTTTGAGACAACAAAAAATACCACAACCTTAAGATCTGAAAAAATGAGAATTGATGACAATGGCAACATAGGCATTGGCACAACCACACCAATCGGCAGACTCAGTGTAGCCACCCAATCAGCTGGAACGGCTCTGGTTATTCTTAATCAAACCGGTGCAAGTGATGACATCCTCACCGCTTCAGCTTCGGGAACAACCAGATTAACTCTATCAAACGCTGGCAATCTCAATCTTATTGGCGGAGTCTATCAGTCAGGAGGAGTCTCAGGCGTAGCAGTGAGTACAGCCTCCTGTGTCACAACCACAGGAGGTATTGTCACAGGATCTGCTTCTTGTCCCTCAGCTGCCAATCTTGACCTCTGGCAACAGACCAGTGGCGCTATTTACACTGGCAACACAACCGTTGATCTGCTCTTAGGGGCTACAGCTACCGCATCTGCTAAATTTGCAGTCCTCAATATCGCAGGCGGTACTCCAACTGCCTCTATCTCAGCTAACTCAGGTAACAATGCAACAACGCTGTCAGGATTAGGTGTCCTCTCAACCACCAATGCCCAACCCTTAACCCTTGGTGGCTCCACCACAGGGGAGGTCGTTTTGGACTCAGGTTCAAGTTTGATCAAGCTTCTTGACGACACCAGGATTACAGGAGACTTAGCAGTCAATGGGGGAACATCTGCTGATATCACCAGTACCACAACAACTGCAACAGTATTTGACAGTACGGTTACAACCTTAAGCCTTGGTGGGGGAGCAACCACTGCTTTAAACATTGGCAATGGAGCGAGTGCCTACACAGCTATTAACATAGGGTCTGGCAATGGAGGCAATGCCATTAACCTTGGTACAGGTACAGGTGCAGATACCATAAGCATTGGTACCAATGCTACCTCTGCTAATACCGTGAACATAGGTACTGGAGCTGTTGCCAATACTATTGCTATTGGTTCCTCCTCTACAACAACCCTCTCCCTAACAGATGACAATTGGTCTATCACAGCAGCAGGAGTAACAGCTATGTCCTTAGGAGCAGTCACTGCTCCTTCCTACTCATTTACAGGAGATCTCAACACAGGCCTTTGGTCTTCAGGAGCAGATACACTCAATTTCTCAACCAATGGTTTGGAAAGAGCCAGGATTGATAGTAGTGGGAATGTTGGCATTGGGACAACTTCACCCTTAGCAACACTTGATGTCCGCTACAACTCAGGCACAGTTCCTGTTGCTTCTTTCTCAGGCACTACCTCAAATGCAGTGCTCAAAGTGGATAACGCAGGAGTTGGTGATATCTTTGTTGCATCAAATGGTGGTATCAACCGCTTTGTTCTACAAAGCGCTGGTAACGTAGGTATCGGAGTACCTCTGCCAAACCAGAGATTGGAAGTTGCAGGCAATATCCGTATTGCTGGTGGTGGACAATACTTTGTGGGGGGAACAGGAGGAGTTGCCTCAGGCTCCAACGCTTGTGTGACTGTTACTGGTGGTATTGTCACGACAGTGGCAGCAGGTTGTGGAACAACCTCTCCATTCCAAGAGATCACCAGTAATGGCACAATCATTCAAAACAACATTACAGAAGACTTCCTCCTTGGAGGAGTAGCATCAACTAGTGCCAAGTTTGCCTTCCTGAATATGGCAGGAGGTAATCCAACTGCATCAATTTCATCCAATCTAGCACTTGCTGTACCAACAGGAGCAAATCCAGCAGCAACGTTTGATGTTCTCAATGGAGGAACACTAAACCTGAGGACTTCTCCAGGAGGAGATGCAGGACTCTCATCCCGTCTCTTTGTTTCAAACAATGGGAACATAGGTATAGGTATTACATCGCCTCTCACCAACCTTGATATTCTACATAGCGATAACGGCGCAGGTGGTATCAAGCTACAAAGCTCTCTGACAGATAATGCCAATAAAACAGGAAGAATCAAATCAGGCCACTATGATATAGACGAAGAACCAGTAACTATGATGTTAGCCCAGAGCACTAATACAGCAAACAACCTTTTTATTGGTGGAAACTCAGCTACTGAAAATGCCGTAACAAATATTCAATTTATTACTGGTTTGACAACAACGACACTTACTGGAACTGAACGGATGAGGATAATAAACACAGGAAATGTTGGAATTGGCACAACGTCCCCAGTTGGCATTTTGAATATAGACGGGAGTGGAAATATCGGTAAAGCATTAGTATTGTTTGAAACTTCGGCTGGCCAAACTAGTAATCCTGGCCCGGATGATATTCTTACTGCATCTCAGGCTGGTACTACTCGGTTTGTTATTGCAGGTGGTGGGAATGTGGGAATTAATACAAACAATGCAACGAACGGCTATCAATCAAATGGTCCAGTAGCAGCGCTTGACGTAAGAGGGATCGTCAATACTGCTCCCACAGCATCAATTGCTGCAGTCTCCACTCATGCAACACTCGTTGTTGATCAGAGAGGCACTGGTGACATCTTCGTCGCTTCTAACTCTGGAGTGAATCGGTTTGTTCTACAAAGCTCTGGTAACGTAGGTATCGGTGTGCCACTCCCTAACCAGAGATTGGAAGTTGCTGGGAATATCCGTATTGCTGGTGGAGGACAATACTTTGTGGGGGGAACAGGAGGTATTGCCTCAGCAACAGATGTTGATTGCTTTACTGTCACAGGGGGTATTGTCACTGCAACCACAGGCACTTGCAACAGTAACGTTGCCTCACCATTTACAGAGATTGCTTCAAGCGGTATCATAATACAACGAAATACTACAGAAGACTTCCTCCTTGGAGGAACAGCCACAACCAGTGCCAAGTTCTCAGTCTTAAATATCGCAGGATCTCTCACCCCTGTTGCCTCACTCTCAGGCGGATTGAATGGTACCAATGGGGTTGCCCTTTCAGCAGGAGGGAGTCTGCAATCGCTCAATGCGATCCCCCTCACCATTGGCGGATCCACCACAGGCCAGGTTATACTCTCTGGACGAAATGGCGCCAACAATGGTATTACCCTAAGTGGCTATGGCACAGGCATTGCCCACATCTCAAGTGCTGGTGTTGTTACATCCTCAGCTGTAGACCTTGCCTCGGGAGATGTAACAGGTGTTCTCCCAATTGCCAATGGGGGAACCAACAAAGCCTTAACCCTGGCAGCAGGTGCAGTAGCTTATTCAGACGCAGACTCTTTTGAGCTCTCTGCCGTTGGCAACTCTGGTGAGGTCTTAACCAGTGGGGGAACAGGTGCTCCTACCTGGACTAGCCTTGCCACCAACCTCACTGCTGGCGTGTTCCAAATACTCTCTGGCACCGCACAGCCTAAAAACCAAACCCTTGACCTTTTGTTGGGAGGAACAGCAACCTCCTCAGCCAAGTTTGCCGTCTTGAACGTGGGTTCAGGTCTTACCACAGCAACTGTCTCAGGAAATCTCATTGTCATGCCAACAAGCGGCAGTGGTGGGAGTGTTGGTATTGGTACCACCGCTCCCACAACTCAGCTCCATATCACCCAAGACTTAACCTTAGGAGGGGGAGACATCCTAGGACCAAGTAGTGAGAACATTGATCTAGGAGAAGCAACAGCAGATACCATAACCCTCACCATTGCAGGAACAGATGAGTTACTTCTGGCAGGGACCACCCTGAGACCTAATGCTGACAATGGCTTAGACCTTGGTGCATCAGCAACAATGTTTGGTGACCTCTTTTTATCAGGAGGCAACATCAACTTTGGTGCAGCAACTACCATTGGTGATGGAGGAGATACCATTGCCATATCCCTCCAGGATGCTGTTGCCAATGCTTTGGACATCCAGCAAGGGACAGATGACTACATCAACATCAATACAACTGATTCCTCAGAAGCCTTAACATTGGGGAATGCTACGACGAATCCTCGCTTTGCCTTCTTAGGTTCTGGCAATGTCGGTATCAACACTACCTCACCTCTTGCCAAACTTGATGTCCGTTACTCCTCAGGCACCGTCCCTGTTGCCTCTGTCTCAGGGACTACCTCAGATGCAGTGCTCAAAGTGGACAATGGTGGTGTTGGTGATATCTTTGTTGCCTCAGCAGGGGGAATTAACCGCTTTGTTCTACAAAGCGCTGGTAACGTGGGTATTGGAGTGCCAATCCCTAACCAACGCTTAGAGGTAGCAGGCAACGTGAGAATCGCAGGTGGAGGACAATACTTTGTTGGGGGAACAGGAGGTTCAACTGTGGCAACTGCTTCCTGTGTTACCACAACTGGTGGTCTTGTCACAGGGAGTGGTTCTTGTCCAGGAGGTGCTGGTTCCAACTGGAACATCGCTAGTGGCGTGATCTTTCCCAATCAAGCGTCTGTTTTAGATCTTACCCTTGGTGGTACAGCAACCAGTTCTGCTAAATTTGCAGTCCTCAATATCAACTCAGGTACCCCAACAGCATCTATCGCAGCGACAACAACTGGTTTATCACTCGGAGGAGACGGAACAATCCAATCTCTGAGAATGGGTGCCTTAACCCTTGGTGGCTCCACCACAGGGGAGGTCGTTTTGGACTCAGGTTCAAGTTTGATCAAGCTTCTTGACGACACCAGGATTACAGGAGACTTAGCAGTCAATGGGGGAACATCTGCTGATATCACCAGTACCACAACAACTGCAACAGTATTTGACAGTACGGTTACAACCTTAAGCCTTGGTGGGGGAGCAACCACTGCTTTAAACATTGGCAATGGAGCGAGTGCCTACACAGCTATTAACATAGGGTCTGGCAATGGAGGCAATGCCATTAACCTTGGTACAGGTACAGGTGCAGATACCATAAGCATTGGTACCAATGCTACCTCTGCTAATACCGTGAACATAGGTACTGGAGCTGTTGCCAATACTATTGCTATTGGTTCCTCCTCTACAACAACCCTCTCCCTAACAGATGACAATTGGTCTATCACAGCAGCAGGAGTAACAGCTATGTCCTTAGGAGCAGTCACTGCTCCTTCCTACTCATTTACAGGAGATCTCAACACAGGCCTTTGGTCTTCAGGAGCAGATACACTCAATTTCTCAACCAATGGTTTGGAAAGAGCCAGGATTGATAGTAGTGGGAATGTTGGCATTGGGACAACTTCACCCTTAGCAACACTTGATGTCCGCGGACTTGTCAACACCGCGCCAACTGCTTCTATCTCAGCTGATTCAACCTTTGCCTCACTCGTTGTGACAAATACTATTGGCAAAGGCGATCTCTTCACCGCCTCAGCTTCAGGCGCGACTCGATTCGTCATCAAAAATGATGGAAATGTAGGCATAGGTACAGACTCAGCCAGAGAGAAGTTAACTGTCTCAGGAAATGTGAGGATTGAGGCAAAGCCAGTCGATAGTACAACGACGCAGACCTGGACCAAGGTTACTAATACGGTAGCTGGGACTATCATATCTGGTGGCGAGTCTGGTATCGCCTCTATATCAGCAGCTGTTGTCTACAACGGCAGTCTGTATATTGGTACGAGTAAGGCTGGAGGAAGAGCAGAGGTGTATCGTTACAATGGCACAGGAACAAGCTGGGATCGGATCAATATCGGTCCAGGGCAGTTCTCCTCCAATACCAGTATCGACGGCGTAACTGCCATGACAGTACACAGTGGACGATTGTATATCGGCACGGCGAAAACAAATCAAGCAGAAGTATATAGATTCAACGGTCTCTCAAACGGTGTGTCGCCAACAGTTGATTCCTGGACACAAATATCAGGTACTCCCGGAACAATCGGTAGCGGTACGGCCAATACAGACGGCGTTTCCGCGATGGTATCGTTTGGGGGAGTACTCTATGCTGGTACCAGAGAGGCAGGTAATGCAGAGCTTCTCGCCTACATGGGCGGGGCGAGTTCGAATTCATGGGCCAAGGCACAAGGAACAAACGCAGGGGAGCTCTGTACTGATAATACCGGCAGCCCACCCCTGGCTCAAGATGAAGTCACAGCACTCCTTGCATTTAATGGGAATCTATTTGCAAATTCACGAAAAGGTTTTGATGGCAAGTCGACTCCGTGCCGAATGGCTGGGGGTAGCTTAAGAGGTGTAGCCCTAAGCGCGACAACTGAAGGTACATACAGTTTTTCCACTGGTGCAGTGACGGATATCGCTTCATCCTCAGCCATGACAGCCTACAACGGCAGAATTGTTTATGGATTTCGTGATAGTGATAGCGCGATCATTGGAACTCTGACACAGCCTGCTGCAAGTTTTGCTAATAGTGGTTTTGAGCGATTGAGCTCCTCAACGAATGGCACAATTACTGTCGGTGGTACAGCTAGTATCGATGGAGTTACTGCCTTGACTGTGTATAATGGCCGTTTGTATGCTGGTACAGAAGAATTAGGCAGTGCAGGCGCAGGCGGAGCTGAGATCTATCAATTCAGCGGTGAGGTCGGTAGTTGGATCAAAGTCTCCCAAGCTACTGCTGGTACGATTGCCTCGGGTGGAACGACTGCCATCTCAACTGTGAATATACTCATCCCTTGGAATGGTAAATTGTATGCGATGACCTATCGCGGGGGTACAGATACTGCTGGTCTTGGTGGAGCGGAAATATACGAGTACACAGGACCAGAGCTTGAGGGATCATCATACGCGCTTAAGTTTCACGGAGCATCAGGAGCAAGCACGAGTGCTGAGCTTGGTGGATTTGAGAATGTCGCATCCATTTACTATAGTGCGACATCCTCAGCTAGTATGAATCCATGGGCCGATAACCAAGGCAGCTTCATTTTCTCACACAGTATTATTTCGACAGGCGGTGGCTTTGATGTGGCTGAGGAATACCCGACCTATGACGAGTCTTTAGAAGCTGGTGACCTCGTGGCAATTGACCAAGACCACAAAGAATTTGTCAAACGCGCCAATCCGAGTGATGCGGTGATTGGCGTTATTTCAGAGCAACCAGGTTTTCAACTATCTGCAAAGCAGTCAGAGAAGATTCCAGGCGCTCGGTATTTACCAGTTGCATTGGTTGGGCGTGTACCCGTGAAAGTAAATACGAGTGATGGGCCCATACAGCCTGGTGATATGCTCACCCTCTCCTCGCTCCCAGGAGTCGCAAAAAAAGCAACCCGTCCAGGGCCGACAATTGGTCGGGCAATGGAAGCGTATTCAGGTGAATCGGAAGGCAGAGTGACTGCCTATGTCACCATGGGCTGGTATGACCCTGATGTGTATTTGACTGACACTGGAGATATCAACATATTTGCAAATGAAGATACAAAATCAATACTGACAAAATACAGTGTGAAGAAAGGAGAGGAGAAAGTCGATCGAGCAGGCGTATTCTCAGAACTGGCAGCAGGAAATATTATAGCCGGCGCAATTGACACAAAATCCCTCACTATCGCTGGGGTCAACATACTTGACCTGTTTGACAAGAGCCTGGTAGACAGTACTGCCTCCGCAGCACTAGCTAACAAAGTAGATGTACTGGGTGAAAAAGTAGACAGCCTCATAGAAAGGACTACTATTATAGAGCAGCTAGCACAGGAGACCGCGTCTCAAGCCGCACTCCTCAATGATCTACTCAATTCACCACTAGGTAGCGCGAGTAGCTCTGCTTCATTAGAAAGCGCGATCGCGGATCTTGACATAAAGAATGCAACAGTCTCAGGAGACCTCATGGTCTTAGGTCGCACCACCCTCTCTGACCTCGGCGTCACCGGCAACATCACCGCAGGCTTGCTCTCAATCAATGGACTTGATGATTCATCCTGTCATCCTCATGAAAATGAGGATCCTCTGATTCCCGGTCAAGCCAGGAATGACAATACGAAGGATAACAATTGCAGGGCTGTGGCAACCATCAACGTTCTTGGTGATCTCTATCTTCAGAGTAAAGGTATCGGAGGAGTAAATATCATGGCTGGCAAAGTAACAATCGACACCAAAGGCAATATCGTTACCCGCGGGGAGATTACAGCAACCAAAGTAAACATTGATGAATCAGATACTGAGAGTAAAGCAGTCGGGCAAGTAACGATTAAAGAAGGCCAAACAAGTATCGACGTCTCAACAACAGCTCTCACCACAAAGTCCAGAATCTTTGCAACGCCAGACGAGCCAGTCGCAATAGGATCCAAAGCAACCGGCTCATCTACCTTCCGCATCAGCTTGCAAGCTCCTGCTGATCGGGATATTAAGGTAAGTTGGTGGGTAGTTAATTAACGATAAGACCTATACGATCTATAGGTCCTATTCGACCTATTCGTCTTATTTGAGTGACCCCGAGTCAGCAGCAAATTGCCTTATCTGTCTTATCCACCAGGCAAACTATCTTTTGGATCGGCAACTAGCGGCACTCG
>CAZSQB010000003.1:0-42338 GCA_964608945.1 uncultured Gammaproteobacteria bacterium | reverse complement strand
TAGCTTTCGTCAACAAAGTCGCAGATATTGCAGAACAAGAAGGTCACCACCCAGATATATTCCTTCACAACTGGCGCAAAGTCAAAATCTCACTCACCACCCATGCTATCAAAGGCTTATCCTTAAATGACTTCATCCTAGCCTCAAAAACCGATGCACTTGTCCCTTCTTAGCCTCAGTTTAGACCTCTTGCCCAAAAGATAAATAAGCGTATAATACAGCCGCAATTTCGACTTGCTTTATAGCTAGAAGTAGCCTATAATATTGATATGGAGAGTCGTTTAGCACGACAAATTGCCTCCCCTCATATGGCCCCTGTTGCTAGGGAACCCTTCCCGTCTGCGCACGGCGCTATTCACGAAGGACTAACAATTAACGACTATGGACCATTAAGACAGCCTCACGAACGCCGCTCCTTCCTTCCGCATGAGCTTAAGACCCCATGGCACGAAGCGTGGCACGTTGCACTTGCTCGAGATCTAGAAATTAATATTCCTGTCTACGGTGTTTCAGTTAAACGTCAAGGAAATTCGCTTGGTCGAACTATTTTTCCGGGGCACATAGATACTATCAATCCTGAGCGTTTTAAAGTTGTTGTTGCTGGAGGAACATGCAATACGCCATTTGGTCTTGCTGAAGGATTTGGTTCAGAAACAGACGGAGATTCAGATATAGCGCAAATCCATGGCTTATGGATGAAGCATGGAGGAATGACAGTTTCAGAAGCAATTGCGCGTGCTCAAAAAAAGGCAGCATTAATGGATCATAATTACATTCATACTCTTGCCGTGATTATTGCTGACACGGAAGAAGCATATGGTGAATCCTTAATTAATCAGATGATAGATATTGCGAGACGCGAAGCAGAACGCGGTATAAAACCATTCGATGAGAATGCCCAAAGAAATGAAGACGCGCCAAGAGATGAATCTACGCTTGAAGGAAAGCTGCAGCTTCCGCCTGGTGAGTATACCTTCCTTGAACATATGGAAGATGGTCAAAATGTTATCGTTTATGTAACAATTGATGAGAAAAACAATGAGCATTTGCTCTGCGCATTCTGCCGTGGTCGCGATGGACATTTGCAGACGTGTCCGCTGCGAAGAAAAGAGAAGAGCGACAATGATCCAATCGCCAGAATGCAGACTATTTATAGTTCTTCACGCGCGACAGCTGCCTCCCCAAGCGGAAGACTTATCTACACAAGAAACTAATAGCCACCTAACAAAAAAGCCCGTTTTTAGGCAGGCTTTTCTGTTTTTTAAAACTTCATAAAAAGAAATGCTTTGAAACAAAATCCCTTTATGAGTTTTGTTTGCTTACATCTTGCGATGCATGCAATTTTTTATGTCCCTTAGGATCTAATGCTCTAGAATCACTATTCCGTCGGCAAGTTAGAGTCTATGCATCGACCCAACAACACCAGCGTACTACTATAGACCACCATTTGTCAATAGTTGTTTTTCTTTCTGTTGTTTTTCTTTCTTTCTACATTCTTACTCTCATCTTACAAGATTTACAACAGTTTTGTGATACGAGAGGTGCATATGGCAAATGGTGTATCGACCGTATTTTTCTTGTGGCTTGTTGTGTTTCCGACAACACTTCTTGCGCTGATGGTTCTCCATGACTACTTTCATCCCCATAACTCCTAAAAATATCGTGCTATGATGAGGGTATGCTCGCCAAGGACTGCCCTCATTTACAAACGATGGAACGCAAAAGCAAAATTTGAGATAAACTGTAGCTTATAAAACTTCAGTCTTATCACGAAGTCTCTGATAGTTCAATCTATTGACGCAGAACAATATTCTTCCTACAATCCAGACGCTAACCATATCTGTCCAGAATGTGAGGTGAGAATATTGGAACAAGCAGACACATATGAAGTCGTGTACAAATATACGGCGGTAAGACGAGGAGGATTTTTAGGGCGACCTAAAAAAGCAGTTGAAGGAACTCGTCCTTTAGGTGTCCTTTCTGAAGGTCAAGAAATACCTCTTTCTCTACCTGGAGCACCATATGATGAGTTGGGAAGTGCAAGATTGTCTGGCGGCATACTGCAAATAAAACCTGGAAAACGTGCAAGTATAGCTTATACTCCAGAAGGGTTCATTGACCTAGTAGGTAAAGGCGGTCCATTGCGATCAGGAGAATCGCATGTTGGTTCTGTATTAACGAGAGGTGATGCAGGAGTATATAGACAAGCAGGGAATGGGACTATAGATTGGGGAAATGGTATCGTTATGCGACGAGTCGCAGAGAGAGCGTAGAATTACTTTCTATAAAAGTACCTCTTCCATAACTCCTTAAAAATAGGAAGTGTCAAAGTTGAGAGTAAAAACCCGATTGCAGGAACGATTGCGTTTAACCAAGGCCTCTCAATACGAATCGCGTTGAGATACAGGCTAATTGCAAGATAAGTAAAAATAACCAACAGCATGCGTCTTGACCAACTTGTTTCCCATGCTTTATCTGCCTCAACCCTCTCATTCCTCTGTTCTATTTGAGCAATACGCTTTTCCAATGCTTCAGTTTCATTCATAGCTTATATTATAAAGCATTCACCGGTTCCGTGCTAATTGATTACCTACTCCTCTCTCTATGCTATTATGCTGATATGAAAAAGCTCATTACCCAAGACCCAAAAATACTAGGTGGAAAACCGATTATTGCTGGAACTCGTATGTCAGTTGAGTCAATATTGGAACTTTTGGCCTCTGGTATGGAGATTGAAGAGATACTAAAAGAATACCCATTTTTAACCAAGGAGCAGATTAAGATGGCGTACTTATCGAGTTTGAAGGAGACGGAAGCTTGAGATTTAAGCTTCTTTTATTTTCACCAACTCCAAATTAGTAATTCCAGCAAAATCTTTTGGATTGAGCGTCGCAAGGGTACAGCTATTGCTGATAGCCGTCGCAGCGATGGCTGCATCGACAAAGGTTACTGGCTGTTGACTATCGCGCGTAATTGCACCAGCGAGCTTTGCTATCTCGTAGGTATATGGTAGAAGAGTAAGTGGAGAAAGGATAATGCTTAAGACTTCTACCACATGAAGGCTTCTCGTACTTGTTCCCTGATATAATTCTTGTAAGGTTATAAGCGAGATCCCTACTTCGTCTTTATGGAGCTGCTTTACCAAACGCATGAGGTATGAATCTTCGCGCGTTTTTCTGACATGATCGATAATAATATTGGTGTCAATGACTACCACGCCTTTTTATTTTTTTTGACTGCTGCAATCTCTCCTTTTCTGTATCTTTTTTCACTTTCCTCCCACGCTGTCCAATTCTCCTCCGCTAAAGAGCCTTTAGTTTTTTCTAACATTGCAAGAAAAGCACTTTTTGTCTCTGTTTTTGTATAGACTTCATCTACAGGCTGGACGTAAATACCACTACCTGCCAGAGTTATATTGAGGCAGGAATTTTGATCAATTTTCAACGTATCCCTGATTTCTTTTGGAATAACGATTTGCCCTTTCATATTAGGTTTTGTGATCATGCCTATTTTCATACTAGTAATATTTTATTACTAATTCGCCACCATGTCAAGTCGCAATTTTATCATTCTATCCTTTACGAAAAGATGTATGATATAAGCAAATATGCTCGCCAAGGTTCTTTCTGCCGCAGTTGTCGGACTTGATGCGGTGCCTATAGAAGTTGAAGTAGACATTGCTTCGCAGGGTTTGCCGAGTTTTACTATCGTCGGCTTACCGGATAAATCAGTTGAAGAAGCCAAAGAACGCGTCCGATCGGCTCTAAAGAATTCAGGCGCTGACTTTCCCGCCAAACGAATTACCGTAAATCTTGCGCCTGCCGATTTACCAAAAGAAGGCCCATCCTACGATCTTCCGATTGCTCTTGGTATTCTCATTGCCTCAGAGCAGATAAAAACAGACGTGAGCAATGCGCTTTTTGCCGGCGAGCTGTCTCTTGATGGAAGAATAAGACGGGGAAATGGTGCACTCACATACGCCTCGCTTGCTCATCAGAAAGGCATGCAACATGTTTATTTGCCGTCTGAGAACGCGAAAGAAGCAGCGATCATCGATGTTGTGACTATTTATCCAGTAGAAACGCTTCTTTCGCTATACCAGCACTTAAGCCAACAAATTCCACTTTCCCCAACGCCGCACACAGATATAAACGACCATCTTGAGGAGGAGAATTATGAATTCGATATGAAAAACATTAGGGGGCAAAACCTCGCAAAACGTGCGCTTGAGATTTCCGCAGCTGGATCACATAACGTCCTCATGAAAGGGCCACCGGGTGCAGGAAAAACACTTCTTGCGCGCACGCTCCCATCCATTCTTCCTCGCCTCACATTTCCTGAAGCGCTTGAAGTAACAAAGATATATAGCATTGCTGGTCAACTGGGCAAAAAAGCTGTCGTGACGACGCGTCCATTCCGCGCGCCCCACCACACAACATCTCTTATCGGGCTTATCGGCGGAAGCAGCATACCCCGCCCAGGCGAGATAACGCTGGCACATCGAGGTGTACTATTTTTAGATGAGTTTCCTGAATTCCCCCGAAGCGTTTTGGAATCGCTTCGGCAGCCGATTGAGGACGGCATTGTTTCTATTGCCCGCGCAAGCGGCAGAGCTATATTTCCAGCAAAATGCATGCTCGTTGCCGCGCAAAATCCTTGCCCGTGCGGCTACTTCGGCGATAAAACGCACTCATGCTCCTGTACGCCAACGCAGATCCAAAGATACAGAAAGAAAGTCTCAGGCCCGCTCCTTGATAGAATAGACATACACCTTGATGTTCCCGCAGTACGAGTAGAGAAATTAACGACGAACAAAGACACGGCTTCAGAATCATCAAGAGACATACGAAAGCGCGTTCAGAAAGCGCGAGACAGACAGACCAAACGCTTTGCAAAAACGACAATTACAGCCAATGCCGAATTAACGACGAGAGATATCAAGCAGTTTTGCCAACTCTCAGAAGATTGCTTGTCCTTACTCCGCCTTGCTGCCGCAAAAATGCAACTCTCTGCGCGTTCGTATCACCGAACAATAAAGCTTGCTCGTACGATCGCTGATCTTGAAGGCACAGATAAAATTAAAACCCAGCACATCGCCGAAGCCTTGCAATACAGACCACGCTCTGAAGTAGTATATTAGATGCTATGTATTCGTTACGGAAAGCATTTACGATTATTGTTTACACTCTTATTGTTTTATTAATTGGCCGGAACCTACCCTTCCTTCCCCGCTTTGTTGTTCTTTCAAATCCCAAAACGTATGCCAACGACCTTAAAAAAGAAGTCAGCGCTGTTATCAAAGACAAAAAAGGCAATTACGGCATCTATTTTGCTAACCTTACAACAGGTGATACCTTTGGTATTTCTGAAAAAGAACTTTTTACCGGCGCGTCAATCCACAAGGTTCCAATCGTCGCGACGCTTTACTACTTGGAAAATAAAGGAAAAATACGTCTTGATGAACAAATAACCCTGCAAGAGGTTGATATCCAAGACTATGGAACAGGCTCGCTTCGCTACCAAAAACCAGGCAGCACCTATTCGCTAAAAACCCTTGCAAAGCTCGCGCTCAACCAGTCCGACAATACCGCTGCCCATATCATCGGCAATAAGATTGGCGAGGATAATATACAAAAAACGATCGATCAGCTTGGCCTTACCCAGACAAATATGGCCACAAATCAAACGTCAGCCTATGACATGTATCTTTTGTTTAAGAAAATCTACAACAACGAAATAACCACTCCAGCAAAAAGCCAGGAGCTGCTTGGCTTTATGCAGGATACTGACATTGAGGATCGATTGCCAAGGCTTCTCCCCCCAGGATCTGTCGTATATCACAAAACAGGAGACGTAGTAGGGAGTGTTCATGATGTTGGCATTATCAAAAACGGTGATACTATTTTTTTTCTCGGCGTTTTGACATCTGATATCGGCAATGATGAACAAGAAACAAAGGAGACGATATCCAAGATCGCAAAAAACGTCGTTGACTTTTACCAGAAACTAAAATAGTAGGATACATGCTTCGGAAATTGCATATCATTGACATAAGTCTCCTCGTTCTTGTATTCCTTTTGCTTTTTGTTGGCTATTTCCACCCTATAACAGCCATCACGCAGGATTTAGGGAGACATTTGCTTTTGGGAAAAATGATTGCGCAGACAGGACAGATACCAAAAACCAACCTGTTTTCCTACACCTATCCTGACTTTCCATTTATAAATACGCACTACCTTTCAGAAATCATCTTTTCTGCTCTTTCTTCCGCTTTCGGATTCACAGGGTTGCTGGTCGTTATGACACTACTGATGCTCATCGCATATGGATTACTTGTTAGCACAGGATACCGCCTGATAAGGCATACCGTACTTATTGCTATCGCATCAATGCTCAATCTCCCAATTCTATTTGAGCGGACTGATCTTCGGCCAGAAATCTTCAGCTTTCTCTTAACTGCGATTTTTATCGTTGTGCTCTACCGCTATAGAGAAAAGTTCACAGCCTTGGTTTTTCTGCTTGTTCCCCTTGAACTTTTATGGGTCAATATGCACATCTATTTTATTATAGGAATACTGATTGTTGGATTGTTTGTTATCGACGTAATTATCACTCACCGCCATGCTCTCTCCTCCAAATATACTAGTATATTAGTAATTGTTTTCTGCGCTACGCTGCTTGTAACACTGATAAATCCAAACGGCCTACAAGGCGCAATTTACCCTTTCCATGTCCTACAAAACTACGGCTACACCATTGAAGAAAACCAATCAATGTTTCTCCTTGAGTCACTTGGGTTTCAAAAATTGTCATTTCCCTACTTTAAAATCACAGTTTTCCTTCTTTTTCTTTCTCTTTTTTTAACGCTGAAACGCTCACGGCGTATTGACTGGCTGCTTGCAATTGTCTTTACATACCTTGCGCTCTCTGCTGTTCGAAACTTTCCCTTATTTGTCTTTGCGACATTAATTCCTTTTATGTATAGCTTTTCTCTGCTCTATGAAAAGCTCAATAAAACAAGAATGCTAGCAAATAAGCGCTTCAAAAGCCTTGCAGTTATTCTTGTTATGGGAATATTGCTTTTACAAATCAAGGTTATTGTTGCAAAAAAGGGCGTTGGCTTACATGAGGTAACTGGTGCAAAAAACGGTGTGACATTTTTTGAAGAAAACAATCTGCGAGGGCCGCTTTTCAATAATTTTGATATCGGAGGATACCTTATCTACAGACTGTATCCTAAGGAGCGGGTATTTGTCGACGGGAGACCTGAAGCATACCCCAAAGATTTTTTTCAGAATACATATATTCCCATGCAGCAAGATGAAGTGGTCTTTGCCAAGCAGGATAAGAAATATCACTTCAATACTATTTTTTTCTCACATACAGACCAAACACCATGGGCGGATGCGTTTTTGAAGCGCATTGTCAATACTCCTTTATGGCGCGTTGTGTATCTTGATGATACAATCGTTATTCTCGTCAAAAACAACAAAAGCAATGCATCGCTCATTGAACGCTTTTCACAAACAGAGAAAAACCCTGCAGTCAGTCACTTGGACAAACAAAATCGCAATTCCCTCCTGCAGCTTGCGCACTTTTTCAATACCGTCGGCTGGACAGAACCTGAAATCCGAACGTATCAGGATATTCTCGCTATTGATCCTCGGGATTGCCAAGTCTTATATAACCTGAGCGTTCATTACGCGCAACAACAAAACCTCGCAGCCGAAATAGTTGCCAAGCAGTACCAAACACACTGCCAATAAGAATGGTAGAATAAAATGGTACATGGAAAACGGTTTATCATTAACGCAAGTCGCGGAAAAATCTCAACAATTTGGTAAGAATGAAATCGTAACCAAATCAACTACTTCTGCCGTATCGATTTTTCTCTCCCAATTTCCCATATTTATTAATGGCATACTCCTTCTTGCAGCGACGATCTCTTTTCTGGTCCATGATCCGATTGACGGCTACTTTATTCTTGCCATCGTCTTTATCAATGGTATCTTTGGCTTCTTTCAGGAATATAGAGCAGAAAAGTCACTTGAAAAGCTAAAAACCTATACAACCACAACAACTCGAGTAATACGAGAGGGTAAAGAAACCGAAATACCAACACAAGAGCTTGTTCCTGACGATATCATCGTCCTCAGAGAAGGTGACCGGATCCCGGCGGACGGGACACTTCTTACGACCCGCCATCTGGAAATCGATGAATCCCTCCTCACCGGCGAATCTTTACCAGTTATCAAACTGGAAAACAATGAAGCTTTCTTGGGCACGCTGATTGTTAAAGGAAAAGGCAAAATGCGTGTAACCCAGATTGGGATGCAGACTAGGTTCGGGCAGATCGCAGAATCTCTTGCAACCATTGAGGAAGATAAAGCTCCGTTACAAAAACAGCTTGACACATTGGGTAAAGCAATTTCGCTTTTTGCTATAGCCATAGCACTCCTTTTGCTTCCAATTGGCTACGCTCAGGGAAAAGATATTTTACCGTTTTTGCTCCTTGCCACGAGTATCGCCGTTGCGGCTATCCCGGAAGGCCTCCCCGCAGTTATCACAATTGCGCTTGCGATAGGCACCAACCGTATGGCGAAACGCAAGACTCTTATTCGGAGAATGCCGGCTGTTGAAACGCTTGGCGCTGTCCAAGTAATACTCGTTGATAAAACCGGGACCTTAACCCAAAACAAAATGCAGGTAAAAAAAGTCTGGGTTGTCAAAAAAGACGACCTGCCCAATCTTCTTTTGGGTTGCATGCTTGGCAATACAGCATCTCTTATACAGCAGGCGGAAGGAAAACATTTTGACATTGTCGGTGACAAGACTGACGGAGCACTGCTCCTCTATGCCAAACAAGCCGAACCGGGTATGGAAGAACAGGTAAAATTAGGCAAGATTATTGACGAGCATGTCTTCGATACTGCCACCCGCATGATCACCACAGTCTGGGAAAAAGACGGAAAAAAATATGTTTTCTCACGTGGCGCGCCTGAGGCGATCCTTGCTCGATCTACTGCTCCACAACAAGAACGACAGGCACTTGAGTCTCTTTATCAAGAGTATGCAAAAGAAGGACTTCGTGTCATTGCTTTAGCATTTAAAGAAGATACAGATGCACACAAAAAAGATCGTGCAGAGCTTGAGAACGATCTTCATATACTCGGCCTCATCGGTATCTATGATCCGCCCCGGCCTGAGGTGAAACACGCAATTCACGAAGCAAGAGCTGCCGGAATAAAAACCATTATGGTTACCGGAGACAATGAATATACTGCGCTCTCAATCGCCAAAGAAATAGGGCTTATACAAAAAGATGAAGATGTTGTCACAGGGGAAGAATTAAAGCGTATGTCAGATGACGAGCTTTCGTCTCTTGTCCTGAAAACTCGAGTATTTGCCCGCACAGAGCCGCATGACAAACTCCGACTTGCCACTCTTCTTAAAAAGCTGGGGTATGTCGTCGGCGTAACAGGTGACGGAGTAAACGACGCCCTCGCCTTGAAAAAAGCAGACGTTGGGATCGCTATGGGAGAGTCGGGAACGGATGTTGCAAAAGAAGCAAGCGACATTGTCATAGCTGATGATAACTTTGCAACATTGGTAAAAGCGGTTGAGGAAGGACGAACTGTTTATAGTAATATTGTGAAAGCTATCACGTATCTTCTCTCAGGAAATCTCTCAGAGCTCTCCCTCGTCTTTTTTGCAGCGCTTTTTGGCATGCCTTCTGTGCTTTTGCCAACGCAGATTCTTTGGATAAATATTGTCACAGATGGACTACCTGCTCTTGCACTGGCGAGCGATAACAAAAATCCTGACATACTCAAACACACTCCCCGTAACCCCAAAATTCCTATTTTGACTACACACCGGGTGCTTCTGATCGTAACCGTTGGCTTAGGCGCAGCGAGTATTCTTCTCCTTATCTTTCAGCAATTACTCCATACCCACTCAGAGCCCCACGCTCGTACTATCATCTTCAATCTTCTTGTGTTTTATCACATGGTCTTTGCGTTTTTCATAAGGGGACAGTCAATCTTCAGAATAAACAAAATGCTCATTATTACAGTGTTTGTGACACTTTTACTGCAAATAATTATCACAACAACGCCATTTTTTCAGGAAATATTTCACTTGGTGTACTAGGTTTGGCTCAGGGGTAAATGGTAAGAAAACCCGCCCCGTACCGTTCTGGTACAGGGCCAGTATCGTGAGGAAGTCAGGTTAAGGGGAGAGATGCGCTAGATTAGCTTCTGCTGCCGGGATTTTTCCTCGTGGGGATATGGGTAGCCAATATGCTCATATGCCCTCCTTGTCGCGACGCGACCTCTGGGTGTTCGTTTGAGAAAACCGATCTGCAGGAGAAACGGCTCTGTTACCTCTTCCAGAGTACCAATATCCTCGGCAATAGTTGATGCAATTGTCTCAATTCCCACAGGCCCCCCGCTATGTTTTTCAATAATTGCGTATAAAAACCTAATATCCAAAGGATCAAGCCCAAGCCGGTCAACACCAAGCATCTTCAGCGCTTCCTGTGTCAGCTCTTTTGTAATATGTCCCTCTCCCTTTACTTGTGCATAATCCCGTGCACGTTTGAGAAGCTTTAAGCCAATACGTGGTGTTCCTCGAGCGCGAATAGCAATCTCTTTTACACTCTCTTTGTCTATTTTTACTTTCAGCTTTTTTGCAGCAGCGGTAATAATATGCGACAACTCCTCAGGGCTGTAGAAATTCAACCGATGCACAACGCCAAAGCGGTCGCGAAGCGGTCCTGTTAAAAGTCCAATCCTGGTTGTTGCACCAACAATTGTAAACTGCGGCAGATCAAGTCGCACTGTTCTGGCTGATGGCCCTTTGCCGATAATAATATCCAGGGCATAATCTTCCATCGCAGGATACAATGTCTCCTCAACTACTGTATTAAGTCGGTGAATTTCGTCGATAAAAAGGATGTCGCCTTTCTCAAGATTGGTCAGGATTGATGCTACATCACCTGCTCGCTCGATAGCAGGACCCGAGGTAACGCGAATATTACTTCCCATTTCCTGAGCAATAATGTGAGAAAGCGTGGTCTTGCCAAGACCCGGCGGTCCATAAAGGAGAATATGCTCAAGCGCTTCGCTTCGTTGCTTGGCCGCCTCTGTTGCGATTTTTAACGACTTCTTAATATCTTCCTGGCCTAAAAATTCAGCAAGCGTTTTTGCCCTTAAAGAAGTAAATAGCACTTCCTCTTCTGGCGCTTCCTGCTCGATATGTTCTTCTAGTAATTGTTTCGTTTTGTCCATAAGTTCTTTAAGTAACTTAGGTGCCTTAGGTAACCTACTTCCCAAGATATTTTAATGCTTGTCTGATTCTTTCAGCTGTTGTCTCGCCTTTGCCATTGCTTTGACGCAAAGCGTCTTGTGCTTCACGATAGGTAAATCCAAAGCCTTTGAGCGCTTGGATCACCTCATCAGCGTCCTTTCCTTCCTCTGTTCCTAAATCAAAATCTGTAGCATCTCCGAGCTTGCTCTTAAGCTCTATGATGATTTTTTGGGCATTTTTCTTGCCCAGACGCGGAGCGCTCATAAAGAACGCGACGTCATTTTTCAGAATTGCATCGATGATCTTACCCCTACTCCCAATTGAGAAAATGCCCAAAGCAGATTTACACCCAACACCTGAAACACTAATTAACATCTCAAACAACTTCAAGTCCTCCATGTTCGTGAAGCCATACAAATCAATCGCGTCATCGCGAACGTAGGTGTACGTAAAAAGCTGTATCGACTCGCCGGTGGATTGGATTTGACTGAGGGCTTTTTGCGAAAGAAGCACTTTGTAGCCAACTCCCTGCACATCAACAATAATGAAGTTTATATCTCGCAGTCCCACTATCCCACGCAACATCCCGATCATAAGCGTGGGAAAATTATAACACAGAAAGAATATGTGGAATCAGGGTAATAAAAAACTATTGTGAGGTGTGTGGTGTTTCTACTCTAAATACTTTTGAATAAGGGTCTTGAATGGATATTTCTCGCACATCGCCCTTGTTAAGACCGAAGAACTTGCCAACGTTACCAGACCCCTCTACCTTTTTTATTGCCCCATCAGGCATTGTAACCTCTAGCCCATTTAGCTTAACTGCGCTTCCATTCCCTGTAGTTACCAAAGCTAACGTTGAAGCGATGTATGGAATGCCTACCAGCCGAGCTGGTGGCAATTTCGTGAGAATTCGGTACTGTCCTCGATCGTTTTCATCTCTTGTAAACCATTCTGTCTCAACAATAGTTGCAGTTTGATCGCCTACTTGAAATCGCGCGTTTATCAATTGATCTGCTACCTCCGTAGCATCCGCCTCGAAACTAAATTTTGGTGATGGTAAATCTCTTGGTTCAGTTCCCATAGGCAATGACTTAGCTTATAGCATATTATTATTGTCGTGTCAACCGAATCCCTTGCTTCCCGCCGCGAACGTAGATATCTCTTTCAAACCCATAGGTAGCCAGCTCATCCTCTGATAAATCCATTAGCTCTCTTCGCAACGAATTTCCAACAAGCTCATGCAGTTCTCCTTTCTCCACCCAATGGTTGGAGGTCTGTCTTGCTTCAGGAACACAAACAATAAGCCTCTCAACTGTAGGCATTTTTTGTGCTCGATCTCGCGCGCGCTTCTGCAATTGTCTTTCCTTACTCCGTTTCTTGCCTCCCTGCTGTTTTTCAAAGGCAAAGAGTAATTTCTGTGAATCTACAGAATACTCCTGACTGTCTATTTTCTGTAATACGAAAAGCCATGTATGAAAGACGGTTGCATTACCAGTGTGCCCTCTGACGTACCCTGATAAACCTAGGTTGTCTTGAAATCCTATTGCCTCTAACTCCTGACGAAACTGCGCAAAGTCTTCGCTAGTCAACACTCCTTCCGGAAGGGTCAAGATAAGATGCCCTCCCGGCTTAAGACTGCGACGCATTTCTTTGACTGCCTGTTCTCGTTCTTCACCTGGTGCAGTGCAATCAAGCGCAAGCGAACAAACTCCAATATCAATGCTTTCATCAGGAAAGACATCTTTCGGTAACTCCGTAATGCTGCCAGCTACTAGCCATTCATCAGGTATGGCAATATCTTGATCTACTAATTTTTTCTTCCCTTCCCGAAGCATTGATTCATTGATATCTAGACTAATAACAGGCCTCCCCAGTGCTCGGGCAACACCGAGCGTACCACATGCCAAATCAGCAAGACGCTCAGCAACTCCATATCTGCTTTCTAATCCTTCAATGACCGCTTTTACTACATCTGCAACATATTTAGGATAGCCGTGCTCATACAATTCGTCATACCATTCTGCTAAGTATTCCTCACATGTTTGTGACTTGGTAAATTTTCCTGCAAGGAACTGTCTATTTACATCGGCCGGTTTACCCTGCATGTATTGAAACATCCACGCCATATTTTGCCGAGGGGAATGGATCATTCTAGAAAGAATACTAGAAACTTTATCAGGGCTTTCTTCAAGGAATTTTATTTCTTCATCTGTCAATGGCACTGCGTCAAGAAGCATATCAATCAATTGTTTTTTCTCTCGCAGGAGCTGATAGATTTCCTCATCAAGGGCGTTCTCAGCTTCAACAATGTACACTCGGGTTGGTGCTGTTTGCCCATACCAATGGACGCGTGCAACTGATTGCTCATACGCGCTATATGAGTACGGCAACCCTTCAAAAATGACCGACACAGATGGTATCGTTGGATCCTGAATAGAGAGATCTATCCCAAGCGATGATGATCCAATAGTCGTCAAAAGAATTCGTTTCGTTGGATCATCTTTCCATTGTCGCCGAATAAGCTCCCGTTCGCTTACCCTGCTTCCATCAGGAAGAACAACACGAGCCTCTGTATGATTACTACCATCAATCTTTAAGATAGTTTCCTCACCAAATTCTTGTTGCAAGTACTGCAGCAGTGATTGAAAATGCTCTCTGCCAACATCATCTGTTACTCCCTTTGCAAAGATACTCGAAAATACAACAACTTTTTCTCCTTTTTTAATACACTCCTCAATAAGTTCTTTTATTTTCACAAATTTTGCAGGAACTGTCTCACCATGCCATGCTTCAGCGATAAGAGGACTGTGCAGTTCCTGTATAAATTCTGTTATGCCACCGTTAAGATTAAAAAGTGCAGACAAGTATAACTCCTTATAGCCGTTGGTTACTAAAAAATCCGAATCAAATGATAAATCAGGATTGCGCGCTACTTGCTGTCGCCACCTCAGATATGCACCAGTAATAAGTGCGTAGGCTGTTTGCTTATCAAATGGGAGCGTATCGCTCCCAACGAGTCCAGGCTGTAAAAGAGCGGCACGAAGATTCGTTAGCTTTCTAAATTGATGCGAGTCTTCCTGTTGGTGGATATGTTCGTATACTGCCTGCTGAGTCGGCGTCAACTGTATCGGCACAATATTCTCTTCGTCATCTGGTAAGCCTAACGTTTCTTTTGCTGTTCGACGAACAACCTTTGTCATAAGGTCATTATGGCCAAGTCGCGGGTTATCCTGATGCATTGTAGAAAAACTCACTACCGTCGGGTATGTCTCTGGGTCTAAAAGGTGGGCAACAATGTTCATATCCTTCACCCGATCAGCTGGAGTCGCAGTAAGCCAGATTAAGTGTTTAAAACCTGAAGCTTTAGCAAGCCGCAAAATTGCCTCAGCTCGCTTAGTACCTAACTGGACATTTTTCGCATAGTGTCCTTCATCTACAATCAAACAGTCTGCTCCGAGAGAACCTAACTCTTCAACCCAACGACTTACTTTTTCATCAGTTTCTTGTGCTTGCCCGCTTCTGTTTTTTCTGCTGACAAGCAGATCATAGCTCGCGATAGTAAACGCTGTGTCAGGCAATGCAGCGAGTGCCAATTGCTTTTCTTTTGCATTCCCTTCAATAAAGACGCTCTTTGGCAAATCGATATAATACTCATTCATTCTCTCCTGCCATTGCCCTTTGACGTCAGCAGGAGCAATAATCACTGCTTTTTTTGCAACACCTAACCGACGCAGATGTTCAAAACGGCCAAGCGCTACAAGTGTTTTTCCAGATCGTGGACCATCGAAATCTGCCATGCTTGTTTCCTCAATTCCCCGATGTAATCCTTTCAATATCGCTTCTGCTTGATACGGACGTGGCTGGTATTCTTCTCTGAAAGCGGGAATCGAAAGATGAATAATATCCAGAAAGTGGTCGAGCGCCTGCTGATAAGACGCTCTTAAAACTGAATTAGACTCACTATCTATAAGCTCTCTCAATCTCGCAAGCATTGATTCACGATTATGCACAAAGCCAGTAAAGTGTTTTTCGGTCTCGAAATCAGTAATAATATCTTGAATATTAATTTCCTGCCGCGGACTAGCGCATTCAGGCATAGCTGATGGTTTAGGAAACAATATCACTCTCGGGTGATGTGGCCCTTCACCAAGATTGAGTGCTTTTGTCATACGATACAAATGGCCGTACGCGCGAAACCGATCAGGATATAATTCAACCAAAAGACGAGTGAGATGCTTTGACGAATCGCCAAAATGTTCAAAAAGCGCTTCCCATTCAGGATTCTGTGCTAGTAGTTCCCGAAACCTCGGCGCAGCAAGTGCAATAGGCACTTTACCGATCCCAACTTCATGTTGAAGGATGTCAATTTCAAAAGGATCTCCTTTGATCGCCCCCAATGGCGGTCTGTCTGCAGGAAAACCCAATGCTCCGGAAGAATCTATTAGACTAACCCCAGATACTACTTCTCCACCCCTCATATTTTCCCTTCCCTCTGCAACGAGTTATAAATAAAATCCATAACTGACATCGTTGTATGAGGGTTTTCTCTAATATACAATCTAAAAGATGCCAGAATTTCATGTTTATCTTCGGGAGAAAGCGTAACAAAGACTGCTTGAACTTCAAAATCTGTTACAGGTTTTCCATTTTGCTCCTTATTGCTTTTTTCCACTTCTCGTTTTCTCGGCTGATGAGGAATTCCTAGTTCTTCTTTTAATGCGGTCATTCCGCCCGGATAGCCGTTAATTCCACCAATAAGATCCCATCTTCCAAATTTATCAAGCGAAACATGAGACAAATATCCGGTTTCTTGAAGAAATTTTAATGCTTCTTGCCGAACTCTTTCGGGCACCCAATAACCATTTGGTTTTTTAACGCTCTGCGAGCCAATATCTACTTTTAACTGAGTCAAGGCACCTGGGTAATGCCTATTAATAGCATCTCCAAGACGCCCTTCTCCTCTTTCTATTAATAATGCCCTCGTTAACTCGCCTTCTCGTTGCAGAAATCTTACCGCCTCTTCTCTAACTAAGTCTGCATTCCAATAACCTCTTGGAAGCTTGTCTGTGCTTATACCTAACTCTCGCTTCAAGGCAGAAAGTCCACCTGGATATCGTTTGGTTATGACGTTAATTAAGCTATGTTCGCCTGCCTGTTGCAAACTATTTGAAGTTAGTAGTACTCCATTTTCCACTTGTCTTTTTGCTGCTATTTGTATTGCTTTCTTTAGTTGTTCAGGCTTGTCTTCTAATGTGGCCCAAAGGTACCGTCCAGCAAAATCTAGAGGAACCAATACTCTACCATCTTCATCTACAATAGGGGCATTATTTGAATCTCTCAGCTTAGGACTGTCTTCAATACCAAACTCAAGTCCCCATGTCCTAAAAGACTCTTTAATAACGATTATATATGAGCCCCCAAAATAAGGAGCTACTTTCGCGTTAGTGGCAGATCCCCATAATGAATTAATCGCTTTACTGCTTCCTAAGCGATCAAGGACAAAGCGTTTTGCTTCCTCTCTTTTATGCTCTAATATTACTCCGTCTTCTCCACGTGGGAAAAGCTCATCAAATGTGGGAAATTGTTCAAGAAAAAGACCTCTTATGTTACTGATGCCTAAATAAAGATTTTCTACATTTGTGTTTCCCGGTAACGTCCATTGCACATCACCACGGCTATTGCGGGTTATTTCTGAAAGGACAGTTCTCAGGTCAGTATCTACTTGGGCTTCGCTTTCTACAACAGCTCTTCTTCTTTTTGCTTTTTCATCTCTATATCTTCTATCAGCGTGAGGGACATTCAATTTTCTTTTTAAACCTCTGAATCCCCCTGGGTATCTATTCACTGCATGGTGGAGGTCTCCTCTGTTCGATTCCACTAGGGCGGTAGCTGATGCATCTCCAGTAATCAAATAGAAGTTTCCATACTCTTCCTCTGTTCGCTCTGGAGTCCAATAGCTATATGGTCCCTGTCGTCTTGATGTTGATCGCTGGGCGGGAGAATGCAAGTCCGTATAGATAGCGGTTGATATAGGCACAGGAGCCATCGTTACCGTCAGATGGCTGGAAGCTCCGTTTGTTGCTTTAGGTGTTCTTTGACGACTTGGAGGCCCTGGAGGAAGTGAATCAAAGACCTCTGGACTCACCACTTCCCAACCGGTTGGAGCAATGGATTCTCTTGCTGTCTCAATATCTCCTGCCATAAGAGCAAAATTGTACTATAAGCATCCTATAATAGCAAATTCTTTATTCTGGCATGGGTTTTTGGATAAGCTTTGTAGGGATAGGGACTGCTGCTTCAGCATAGCAATAAACACATCCGTGACCGCATGCTAGATAACTCCCAATATCTTTCGACTCAGTACAATAGCAAGCTGGCCTATATTTTTCCTGTGTCGCATCACGATCCGGATCAGCGGGCAGTTTTTGCGGATGTAGTTCAGTCAATAACTCTGCGTCGATGCATTTTGCTGGCGTAATGCCAGGTATATTTTCTAGCAATGGCTGCGCACATGAATACAACGCGATTCCTAACCGATCTGCTATCTTCTTCATTTCCCCAACAACAACTCGCTGCTCATCTCGCGATGGGGTAACTAAGTAAATTCCTGCTTCAGCTAAATGTCGTTTTGCAAATTTGGGATATATTTGACAGAAAGAAAAATAACAATTATTAATACCAAATTTTGCCATTGCTTGTGCTAATTTTGGAAAATATTCTACGCTTGACCAATATTCTCCATCTTCCTTTTTAAGAGTAACAATTGGGTCAAAACGCCACCGTAGTCGCCGCGGATCACCGAGAAAATCTAATAACTGCGGCATGCGGGCAAGAAGTGTTTCGGCATCAGGTACTGTCGGCTCAATCCGCGTTCCTGCCATTCCTGTAAGCGTAAAATGAACCAAGAGGTTGTGCTTTGCTAATTCCTCTCTCAATTCTTTATTTTCATATATATTCGTTGGGTCTTTTGTCCAAAGAACTACTGAGTGAATCTCCTGTGGAAAACGCTGCAATCTCTCTACAAGTAAATTCGGCCGTAGTCCTACCATTTCTGTTCTTCGAGAAGCAGAAACAACCACAGGTCGTGGTGTCAGGTCGGTACTTGGTAAAAGAAGCTGTCCGGTTGGAATTGCTCGTGCTTCGAGAGACATGCCAGCGGCATTTTACTGCCCTATTCTCTTTTGGTCAAGTCTATACAAAAGGACCCCTTATTAACCACACAAAGGGAATGAGCATTTTGGAGCGGCGCATGTATTGCCTAGACCGTTGGATACTTTCGTGAATAGGCGTGGGTTAACGCGACTGCCAGCGCGTCTGAGGTATCGTCATATTTTGGTTTTTTTGTAAGAGCGAGAAGTGTCATAACCATCCTCTCAACTTGTTTCTTCTCTGCTCTCCCATACCCAGTCACTGCAATTTTTACCTGAAGCGGCGTATAGACAGCAACCGACAAACCTTTTTGAGCCGCTGCCAGCAATACAACTCCCCTTGCCTGCCCAACAACAAGTGCGGTCTTGGCGTTGGTATTAAAAAACAACTCCTCAATCGCCAATGCATCAGGTTTATGTTCTTTTATAACTTCGTTAACCTCTTTGTATAATTGAAATAATCGTTGCTCTAGGGAGTCTTTTAAGAATGTCTCAACGCATCCATAGCTTTGCGCCTTTAGCTCTTGCCCTGAGCGGCGTCGAAGGGTTGATTTTTGAACTTCTACCACTCCCCACCCCGTCCGTCCAATTCCCGGATCAATGCCAAGAATACGCATAGCGAAATTATACCATTGTTACATTGTTACATTGCTAGATTGCTAGATTGCTAAATTGTTCCCTCACTCTCGCTCTCTCCCAAAGGGAGAGAGTAACAATGAAACAATGCAACAATAAAACAATTTCCTTTGTATCTATGGTATAATACTCCGTATGAAACACGCTGTTTTGAAAGCAGATGCTCGACAAGTAGTCGGCAAAAAAGTCAAAAAGCTTCGTAGAGAAGGCTTGTTACCAGCCAATGTCTACGGTAAAGACCTCAGCTCGCTCGCAATTCAGGTCAACCTTAAGGAATTCCAAACTGTATTTAAAGAAGTCGGAGAGACTGGTCTTATTGATTTACAAGTCAACGGCGAGACGCGCCCGGTCTTAGTTAAGAACTTACAGCTTCAGTACCCCTCCCACATGCCGCTTCACGCTGATTTTTACCAAGTCAACCTCAAAGAAAAAGTAAAAGCCATGGTTCCAGTTGAGATTACAGGCGAAGCAAAAGCAGTACTCGACAAGATTGGCATTTTACTCCAGCAAGTCTCAGAGGTCGAAGTCGAAGCGCTTCCAGACAAATTGCCTGAAAACATAACCGTTGACGTAACAAATTTGGCAAATATCGGCGACCAAATTTCAGTTGAGGATCTCAAGACCGATCCAGACGTCGCTATCTTAACCGATCCCGCACAAATCATCGTTAAGATTGACGAACCAGTACAAGAAGAGCCTGAAGAGCCAGCACCTGAAGAGGCTGCGGAAGGCGCTGAAGGCGAAGCCGCGGCTGAGGGTGAAAAGGGCGAGGTGAAAGAAGAAGGCGGAGAAGAAAAGGCTGAGGGTGAAAAAGGCGAAAAGGGTGAGAAAGAAGAAAAAGCAATTGATGAGAAAAAAGAGGGAAAATAACGCTAGCTCCCCAATTTTTGCGCAAACGCTCTTCCCTCTTGGAAATTCGGATCAAGCTCCATTGCTTTTTGCAGATATGATCGCGCCTGGGTCTTTTCTCCAAGTTGATAGGTCAAAAGCGCAAGCTTAAAATACCCATCCCGATACCCGTCATACTGATCAACTACCCTCTTCCAAAATGCGACTTCTTGTACATACCTTGCTCGTTCTTGCTTTACCTTTGCTAACGCCTCATTATTTTGCCACAGGCTCACGCCTGTGATAATAATCCCCATGAGCAGTATGCCAGACACAAAGCCAACGACTGCCCACCGATTAAGCACTGGCAGGAAGGAAAATCCTGGGAGTTCGGTAATTGTTCGGAAAATGCTCGGGAATTGCGATTTTTTGGACAACCCGACAATAACTGCCTTTTTTTTAAATTTTTTTGTGGGGAGTTTGGATTTTGGCATATGGGCAAGCGCAAATTATTGTAAAGAATCACCTATATGCTTTGCAAGAGGAAGCTTATTTTGTTGGCCAAGACGCAATAACGAGCATTCCTTCTCCTTGAAGCTGCTTGTACAACTCCTCAGTCACAAAAGGCATGAAGGGATGGAGCAACTTTAAGAGTATTAAGTATAAAGTATTGAGTATTAAGTATGAGTTACCATCGATTCTGTTTTTTACATCTTCTATGTAGACGTCGGCGAATTCGTGCCAGGCGAATTCATAAAGACGCTCTGCTGCGAGATTAAATTGGTAATTATCCAGATATCTCGTAACTTCTTCAACTAAGTCTTTTGTCTTCTTTGTCCATTCCTTATCGTTCTTGTGCTTTGCTATCTTCTCTAGTTCCTTTAAACTTAAATTTTGAGTTTTTAGTTTTGAGTTTTGAGTTCGATTCATCACAATGAATCGCGCCATATTCCACAGTTTATTGGTAAATTTCCTCGCTCCATCAAGCATCGAATAAGACAGACTCTGATCATTGCCTGTTGCATTGCCATAAATAAGGGCAAAACGCACTGCATCTGCACCGTATTGGTCAATAAGCTCCAAGGGGTTGACGACATTTCCTTTACTCTTGCTCATCTTCTTGCCATACGGATCGTTAACAATACCATGAAATAACACATCGCTAAATGGCTTCTCCCCCGTCATGTATAGTCCCAACATTATCATTCGCGATACCCACGCTCGCAAAATATCGTAAGCAGTCTCCAAAACAGCAGTTGGATAGAACCTGTCAAAGTCACTTTTAACATGGCTTGCCCTGAGTGTTACGAAGGGCCATTGGCCCGATGAAAACCATGTATCAAACGTGTCTGTATCCTGCTCCCACTCATCCCCAGAAGGCGCTTCTCCCTCTGTTACTAGCCACTCGCCAGTATGGATGTTCCTCCAGGCTGGAATTCGTATTCCCCAGATAATTTGTCGTGAGATATTCCAGTCGCGAAGATTCTCAAGCCATTGGAAGTAGTGTGTTTCAAATGTTTTTGGATAGATTCTGATTTTCCCTTCTTTGACAGCGTCTATTGCTGCACGCCTCAGTGTCTCAACCTTCACAAACCATTGCTCAAGCGGAAGTGGCTCAAGCACGGTTTTACACTTATAGCACAATCCGATTCTATGAATGTAGTTTTCATCAATTTTTTCTAGTAATCCTTTTTTCTGCATTTCCTCAACAATCGCTTTACGGGCCTGTTTGACATACAGACCCGCAAACTTCCCCGCATGTTCATTCATCTTTCCGTCAAAATCAATAACCTGCTTCATCGGTAAGCCATGCCGCCTCCCTACCTCAAAGTCGTTGAAATCATGTGCTGGCGTGATCTTGACAACGCCAGTACCAAACTCCGGGTCGACTGATTCATCGGCAACAACTTTAATCTTTGCCTTTCCTAATACCGTCTCAATCTCTATTTCTGTACCGATATGCTGTTTATATCGCTTATCACGTGGATGAACCGCAACACCGGTATCGCCGAATTTTGTTTCAGGACGGGTTGTTGCCAGAATAAGTGGTCCATATTTAATGTAATACAGCGGGCTATTCCGCTCTTCATAAACAACTTCTAAATCAGAAAAGGACGTGCCGTCTCTTGTGCAGTAATTCACCAACCGGTAATCACGGTAGACAAAACCATCGTCATACATCTTCTTGAATGTTTTATGTATAAGCGCAACAATATCCGGATCAAGCGTGTATTTTTCCCGGGACCAATCAAGTGAAAAGCCGAGTTTTCGCAGTTGATTCTGTATCCTTCCTTTATTCTGCTCAACGTATTCCCAAATCATCTTATAAAGTGTTTCTTGATCATAATCAAACCGCGATTTACCCTCATTTTGCAGCTTTTTCTCGTATACAAACTGGGTCTCAATTCCTGCGTGGTCTGTGCCGGGAAGCCAGAGCGCAGCCTCCCCTTTCATGCGGTGGTAACGAATCAAGATGTCCTCTACGGTATACATCGCATGCCCAAAATGAAGCGGCGCATTCGCATTTGGCGGCGGCAGAATAATAGAATATGGCTTACCCGTTGGATGTATTTCAGGCTTAAAATACCCCCTCTCCTCCCATTGCTTGTAAATACTCTCCTCTACCTTTCTATGATCGTATACTTTGTCCATACTGCTTGGCCCGTCAAATTGCCCCGTGAGCCGTGTACGAATAGTACCTGGAGCCGAACGGGAAGATTAAATGGGCAGGCTGATTGTAGCACAGCCTCACATATGAGGCAATTACGTACGAGGTAATTTATGATCGCTGAAAAGCAATAAATGCTCGCAATTGTTGACTCGTATCTTGACCCCAATATTCCCGTAGTTGCGCCTCTCTGCCCAAGACGGCACCGTCTGGAATATTAATAAAACGAAGCCCAGTTGGCATCCCGACAGCATCAAGCCGTTCTGAAAGTGCCGCCGTTGCCGTCGCGACAGCGCGAAAGTTATTTGCAGCCTCAGGTGTATCTTGGCCAAACCGACCGAGAACGCGCACGTTCAGAGTCGTTGGGGCACGACGATTGTCTCCAGTTAAGAAAACAACCCCATCAACAGTATCAACTTGGAATAATTCTCCAGTATATTCTCCAACAGCTTCGGTCACTTGAGGAATATGACCTCTGCGAGATAAAGATGGGACAAAGTTGGCTGAGGCTTCTCGGCAAGCTTCAACTGAATCCACAACGTATCGATCAGCGCTGACTATATCTTGATCAGTTGCCCTTACTGAACTTGGAGGCACAACAATATCTATCGGAACTACAGGAAACAAAGAATCAGGAGCAACCCCACCTAACCTTGTATCTTCGCGCTCTTTCGTCATAGAAGAATCTTCCTATTAAGCAGCTATATTCTAACACTTTTTCTATACCAGTCAATGTGTAGAAAGCCAATCTTTCTGAATTCGGTAATTATTCGGGGAATACTCGGGAAATATACTCAGTGGTTTAAAGAAGCCAATTTATACCCTCTCGTCCTGATCGTCACAATCTCATACGGACTCTTCTGCTGCTTCAGCTTCACGCGTACCCTCGCAACAAGCCTATCAATCGCCCAGTCAGAGACACCAAGTTCTCGGTACTCTGGCCACACAGTCTCAACGATAGTTTCTCGCTCGCAGATCTGATCAACATGCTGCTCAAGTAACGTATAGAGCATATGCTCCTTTTTGCTGAAATGGACCGCTGCACCAGGTTGAACATCAGTATCGTCTTTTCTGCCTAAGAATTCGGTAAACAATGGGCTGAATAGCTCTAGTTTCCCTTCTCTTTCTTTGACAAATCCTGTATCCCACAAATACGACGCCTTTGCTTTTGCGTCTTCAGGAAGACTCTCGTCGCGACTCACCTTCAAAAGCGCGTCTTTTTCCTCGCGCCCTAAGCTTTCCCACAACTCTTCCGACTGAAGCAATATTCTCTCATCCGACAGAAGAGCTTGGAAAAGCTCATTTTTTAGCGGAATTGCTGTCTTCTTCTCGTTTAGGACAATAAGCGCGAGTTGTAAGTATTGTACATAGCCGTCAACGAGGCGGAATAGCTCTTCTTCTACGTCTGCTGACGGCTGAAGCTGGTATCGCTTCTTATACATCTGGTAAATAATCTGCGTGTCAACAGAGGAAGCAGGTTTTACATAGAGCTGGTGGGAAAAAACCGAAAGCGAGGCTTTGGGAAACGCTGTTGGAGAAAGTTTGTCTAGGCTTCGAAAGCTTGTGAATACATAGGCAAGCTTCTGATGTGTCGCATCTTTTAAGCCTTGCAAATTATCAAAAAATTGCGGCGTTACGACCTCGCGCATCCGGTCAAAGCGGAGGAAGAACAGAGTGACAACAACGCCTTGGCTCATAGCCTCAATGAGCGCCTGCCTGACACTGTCAATCATGAGAAAAAGATCCTGTGACTGTATACTGCTCTCAAAGAGGGATTCAATCTTTCGCTTATTTACTCCGGGCAAATGGGATGCATTGACGATATCGACAATTCGCTTGAGTGTGAGCGACCAGAACGGATAAATCTCCCGCTCGACCAGGTCATTTAGATCCACAGGAATAAAGAGGTGTTTTTGCTCAGTGCTGATATAGTTTGTTACAATTTCTGGCCGATAGAGGAAATAACGCAGGAAATTGCTTATCCCTACCCGCTTCATGCCAATAAGATCGACTGAATGCCGATGGCGCAAATGCTCGCCGAGAATCTTTGCGTCCCTCTCGCGAAAACTCAGCGGGTATGTAACCTCAATAATTGAGATATCCACGTGTGTATTGTAAAGCCTTTCTATTCTTTTCGCAATGATAAGGTAATTTGACTGCTTTAGTATCAGCAAAACGTCAAGCTTGCAGAGCTTCCTGTGTTATACTGAAACAAATCTATGACCATAGATCAGCTCATCAACACGGCTGTCTTCTCGCAAGACGGACAGCAAAAAGAAGAGGCACGAGCAGAGATTCGTAAACTTGCCAAATCACAAGGCATATTCCCCGCCTCTATCTTTCCTCTGTATCAGGCCTTTGGCAAGAAAGAAGTCTCAGGCTTTACTGTCCCTGCAGTAAATATCCGCACCCTCACCTACGATACCGCCCGCATCATTTTTTCTTTGATGAAGAAACACCACATCGGTACAGTAATTTTTGAAATCGCGCGCTCTGAAATGGACTACACAGACCAACGCCCAGACGAATACGCAGTCTCAGTACTCGCTGCTGCCATAAAAGAAAACTACAGTGGCCCAATCTTTCTTCAAGGCGACCATTTCCAACTGAGCAAAAGGCGCTTTACTGAAAATCAAGAATCTGAAATACAAAAAATTCGCGATTTGGCAACAGAGGCAATACAAGCTCAGTTTTTTAACATCGATATCGATGCCTCAACCCTCGTTGATCTGGAAAAACCAATACTCTCAGAGCAGCAAAAAACAAATTTCGAAGTAACAGCAACTCTGACCAAGCATATTCGAAGCTTAGAGCCAAAAGGCACAACGATTGCCATCGGAGGCGAGATCGGCCATATTGGCGGAAAAAATAGTACTACTGCTGACTTCGGCGCTTTCATGGAAGGGTATCTCGCGTTACTCGATATTCCTGGCATCAGCAAGGTGAGCGTGCAAACTGGCACGTCTCATGGCGGCGTTCCGCTTCCTGATGGAACAATGGCAGATATAAAGCTCGATTTCTCAGTCCTTGCAAACGTAGGTAAAGTAGCAAGAGAAAAATATGGACTTGGTGGTGCTGTACAGCATGGCGCCTCAACCCTCCCCAGTGAACTCTTTGGCGAGTTCGTCAAAGCAGAAACACTTGAAATACACCTTGCTACTGGTTTTCAAAACATCGTCTATGACACTATGCCCACATCCCTTCGTAAGGAAATGCATCAATGGACCAAAGATAATTGTCAAAAAGAACGAGAAGAAGGCTGGTCTGATGAACAATTTGTCTACAAAATGCGGAAAATTGCACTCGGTCCATTCAAACAAAAGCTGTGGGAGTTAACAAATGAAGACAAGGCGCCGATTCGAGAGAAATTGAGAGACCAATTCGCCTTCTTGTTTGAGAAGTTAAATGTGTTTGACACGAGAAGCGTGGTCGACCGGTATATTTCAATTGTTTGATTGTTAAATTGTTTCATTGTTCCCTCACCCTTAATCCCTCTCCCCAGAGGGAGAGGGTAACAATTTAGCAATGTAGCAATATAACAATCATGCTTATGTTTACTAAACCGACAAGTCTTATCGAATTTATCTTAGCCGAAGAGAAAAAAGCGCACGGCGCAACCGGAACCTTGACGCTTCTTCTGACCCATATTGACTACGCTACGCGAATTATTGCAAGCCACATTGCTCGCGCTGGACTAGTTGATATTCTCGGCACAGCTGGCAAAAAAAATATCTATCAAGATGAGGTGCAGAAACTCGATGAGCAGAGCAATCAACTCCTTATCGACATTCTTTCATCGACAGGCGTTGTCTCAATACTTGCCTCAGAAGAACTGGAAAAACCAATTCATGTTGATACAAAAGGCAAATACATGGTTTTTTTTGACCCAATTGATGGTTCGTCAAATATCGATGTGAATGCAAGTGTTGGTACGATCTTCTCTATTTATCACACATCAGGCTCTCTTCTTCAGCCTGGGAAAAAACAAGTTGCCGCAGGCTATGTTATTTACGGCTCAAGCACGATGTTTGTCTACGCCTGCGGCCATGGCGTCAATGGATTTACGCTTGATCCAACGATTGGCAGTTTTCTCCTGTCTCACCCGTTGATAACGATTCCTGAAAAAGGCAATATCTATTCTGTAAATGAAGGAAATGCAATACTTTGGGATGAAAAAATAAAAGCATATATTGATCGGCTTAAGAACAAAGGATATAAGTCCCGTTATATCGGCACCATGGTTGCGGATCTGCACAGAACGCTTCTCAAAGGCGGCATTTTCCTCTATCCCAAAGACAGCAAGCATCCACAAGGCAAATTACGATTGCTGTATGAGGTAAATCCTGCAGCATTTCTCATAACCCAAGCAGGCGGCATGGCAGTTTCACATGGCAAGGACCCACTAACCCTCATCCCTTCTTCTCTTCACCAAACAGCCCCAATCGCACTCGGGAGCAAACACGAGGTAAGCCTTTTTGCAAAAGATGAAATACATTGACGAAGCAACTATCCAAAACAAACGAGTCCTTTTGCGAGTTGATTTTAATGTCTCACTCAATGGCGACTACACGATAGCTGATGATGCGAGAATCAAACAGTCACTCCCCACCATAGAACGCCTCCTCAAAAATCACAACAAGCTTATCCTCGTCTCGCACCTTGGCAGACCAAAAGGAAGAGAGAAAAAACTTTCGCTTGAGAAAGTCGCCAAACGACTTACAGCATATCTTCCTAACTATACAGTCCGGTTGGTAGATGATTTCATGACTGATCGCTCTCCTCTGAATGAACAAGGAGATACTGAAGTTTTGCTGCTTGAAAACATCCGCTTTTATGAGGGTGAGAAAAAGAACGATCCTGAGTTTGCAAAGCAATTAGCCTCACTTGCTGATGTCTATGTTAATGATGCATTTGGTGTCTGCCATAGAGAAGATGCGTCTGTAGTTGGCATCCCTCAGCTTCTCCCTTCATTTGCTGGACTTTTGCTGCAAAAAGAGATAGTAGCCATGGACATGGTTCTTACCAAAGCTCACCATCCCTTTGTCGCGATTCTGGCAGGAGCAAAAATCTCAAACAAGCTCCCCCTCATCCACAAGCTGCTTCCGCTGGTAGACACATTGCTCCTTGGCGGCGGACTTGCCAATACACTTTTTTTAGCCCAAGGAAAAAAGATCGGTAAAAGCATCTGCGAGCCTAAGCTTGTTCAAGAAGCTAAAAAAATCCTTACTGAATCTAGCAACAAACTTATGCTTCCTCTCGATGCTATTGTAGGACATGCAACTGATGACCCAAATCCCGTTAACAAGTCTCCTGACCAGATGCTGCCAGATGACATGATCTTAGACATTGGAAAAAAAACGCGTCAAGCCTTTGCAAGTACCATCTCGCAGGCTAAAACCATTGTTTGGAATGGCCCTATGGGATATTTTGAGAATCCTTTGTATCGCCAAGGCTCAAAAGCTATCTGCAAAGCCATTACTGATAATACGCAGGCTACGTCAGTCGTTGGGGGTGGGGAGACTCTTGCTGCAATTGCAGGATCAGGGCAACTTGATAAGGTCACCCACATCTCAACTGGTGGTGGCGCCATGCTTACGTACCTTGAAAACGGCACCCTCCCCGGCATCGAGGCACTAGGGTAAAACCTTTAGGCTTTTTGAAAAAGACCCCTCCAATCAGACCAAAATGCGGCCAATCCTTTCTCTGTCAAAGTGTGCGAAATATCATATTCCTGCCACGGCTTCCCAAGTATAATATCTTCCCTAAAAGGAATAGCGACAAGTGAACCTCTATTATACGCAAAATCTTGGCTTGGCTGGGAAAAGCCGGCCTGTTGCCATATCTCAAACACTTTATACGGTAGAGTAATTATCGGCGAGCCAAGCGCGAGAGCATAATGGAGGTGATCCAAAGAACGAACGCTGGCTGTAAGCACCTCAACGTGCCTGTCTCCCTCTTTGTACAGCTGAAGCATATTCGCCACAACATCCATCCCGGCCTGTCCTATATCATCAAGTCGGCCCACAAACGGAGAGATAAATACCGGATGTTTTGCCTGCTTTGTTACCTCATAAACCGCAGCACCCTGCGCCTGGGAAAAAACCAAAGTAATATTAATCGGCATTTCCTGACAAACAGCCTCCGCAGCCTCAAGCCCAGCCTTAACACACGGCAGCTTGATGCTTGCGTTAGGAATCCAAGTAATCCGGTCACGAGCCTGGGCTATCATATCCGAGGCAGGCGTACTGTCATTTGCGAACACCTGAATCGATATCGATCCATGCGGCAAGATCTTAGTAATCTCCTGAACAATCCGCTTATATTCCTCAAGCGCCTGCTCTTCTGTCAACATTCCCCCACTCATCCGCTGCTTCAAATTTTTGGCAATAAGAGAGGGGTTCGTAGTCTGACCATCAAGCGGATAGCCAAAATTGGCCTCAAAAGCACTATTTGCTTTTTCTGTTTCCTCCGGCACCCCACCATCAATGAATATCTTTGAGGCTAAATGCTGCATGCTCCGTATAGTATACCATAGCCTCAAACTACCTAAAGTTATTAAACTTGCAGTAAAAGGGGTTGTCAGGTCTTGTCCGGTGGCGATCTGCGATGGAATCAGGCGCAGACAACAATCCGACAACATCAAATCTCCCTGATCTCTCTGCTGAATCAGTTGATGCCAATACCTATTACTATTTAGAACTTCAGGCAATGATTCATCTCGCAAAAGAATCATGCATTCGATGAATGAAATTCTCTGAAATGAAGAACATGAGACATATTATGATATGTTGAATTTTTCAGATGCCAAGTCTGAGCATCTCGTTGTCAATTCTTGGACCAACCTTACTCCTCTGTGGGCTGGTATCCCAAGTAAAGAGCGCTCTGGGCATCGAATTTCGGCAGCTGGGATTTACTCGCCTGGACATGGAAGAGATAAGTTTCGCTCTTGAACAGTAACTGTGCAGACCTCCGGACACAAACTATCATCTTAAGCATATTGGAAGAAATTTGACGTGCTATAATGCTTAGATATTCACTATGGATATAAATCAATTAAAAATAATCCAAGATAGCTTCGTCAAAGAGCTTGAACTCTCAGAAAGCGGCAAAAAAACAAGCCTTACCTACATTGTCCACACGCTCTCCCCCTCCCCTCTTGTCAAGGAAGGAGAAACATTCCAGGTTTTAGTCTTCGGTGGCAGCGTCACTCTTAATGCGCTTCTCAAAAAACGCAATAACAAGCTCGTTTTACTTAAAAGAGAAAGCCGCGGCCAGAAACGCTTCCCAACCAAAGAGGAGTTTTTATCACTCGTTGAGCAAGAACTCGATCCATCAGTCAGCCTTGTCGCAGTCAACCTCGCCTATCCGTTAACACCAGTTTTTGAGCGGGGAAAACTAGACGGTATCCTCGTCGCTGGATCCAAAGAAAACACGTTTGATGGACTAGTTGGACAAAAAGTCGGTAAGGAAATTGAAAAGAGAATCAAGCAAAAAACAGGAAAAACAATCACAGTCTCAGTCGCCAACGATACAATCTGCCTCCTCCTCTCAGGTCTCACGGAAACTACCTCACACGACATCGCTGCAGGCATCGTCGGCACAGGCATGAATCTCGCCTTCTTTTTAGATAGAGAGCGTGCTGTCAACCTTGAGGCTGCAAATTTTGACAAATACCCACAAACTCCTGAAGGCAAAATCATCGATCAAGAATCAGCCAAACCAGGTATGGCGCTCTTTGAAAAAGAAACATCAGGCGCATATCTCTACAAACACTTCAATATCATTGCCAAAAGAGACGGCATTGATCACCCGCCGATCGCGTCCACCCTTGAACTTGACCGAATCCTCGAAAACAAAGACTCAGACGCCTACCCTGTCGCCAAAATGCTGCTTGTCCGGTCAGCAAGCTTTGTCGCAACCGCCATAGGCGCAATCACCGCGTTCAAGAAAAAAGACCTGGTCTTTGTCATGGAAGGATCAGTCTTTTGGAACGCCGCAGGCTACCGCCGCCACGTCAAGCAGCTTCTCTTAAATCTCGTCCCCGAATACAGCATCAAATTCATGAAAATCGAAGACTCTCCCATCTTCGGCGCCGCAAAACTCGTTTCCTAGCCTCAATTGTCAGGTACTCGTCTGCCACCAATCAAGCCCATTTTATCCTTCTGTAGTACTATATCGCCTATGCTTAAAACGGCAACCTATTCACTTTTCGCCTCATACAACTGATGGGCTGCTCACTGATGAATACTTACCAAATAATTACTTATTTTTTATATTCATTCTCTATGCTTAGTGTTTTATCAGTTTTATGTCAGGATTTTGGTAATTTTGAAGTCAAGCGATTTTATAACTAAAAACATATAGTACGCGTATGGGATATAGCGAACAAGCGAGAAGAATAGCTGGCCTTGACCCAGATGGAAGTCAACCTACTGCTTCTCAACAATTAGAAAAACAAAATGGTGCGAATCCGTTTGCTCTTAGGTGGCTAAGAACGCACGAAGAGCTCGTCGCGGCTACGTCTGGTCAAAATCAAGCTGGAGTACCTGACCCCACTCCTCTTGATGTGGTTGATTCGCCTCTTGTAACCAAACCGAGCACAAATGGCGCATTGCAAGAAAGCGGGAGGCTCTCATAATTACTTATGCCTGCAACTTCTGAAACAGTAGTATTAGCCCAAAAGAACCTCTCCATACGAGGGGAGCGTTTCCGTGCTTTGGGCGTTGGCGCAGGCATGTCTCGGTTTGAGATGAATGGCAGAGGAGCACATATTGTGTCTACTGATCCTGAATCTCCTCCCTCGCCAAAGGACTCGGCAGCGCTTCGTCTTCCCATTTACCACACGATCTATTTGTCTGACCCGTTGACATGGAAGGAGGATCGCGATAATAATAACGGTATGGCACCAGAGGGCGGAAGCGGTACTGAGACTGGAGAAGGGGCAGTAAGCCAAGAAGAAGTGAAGGCAACACCAGAGGTGGTTGCACATGCTCAAGCTGAACAAGCCAAGCTAGACGCTTTGACCAAGCAAAATGCTTGGATTCGAACTCCTTACTCAACAAGAAAAAGCGTTGATAGACCAAGGCCCTACACCCAGAGAGGCTCAGGCAGAAGATAACTGCCTCCCCTAACCCTGCTTTATTTTTGTCAGCTCTCTGTCTTCTCTTCACTTCCTTCTGCTATAATAGATTTTTATGCATGGCGATTTAGCTGCGCTTATTGAAACAGTCGGGTACTTGGGTATTTTCGGCATCGTCTTTGCTGAAACAGGTTTGCTGTTTGGCTTTTTTCTCCCTGGTGACAGCCTTTTATTCACCGCAGGTATCCTCGCCTCGCAAGGTATATTCAATATTGTACCCCTTTGCCTTCTTCTTTTTGTCGCGGCAGTAAGCGGTGATAGCGTTGGGTATTACATTGGCCACAAATTTGGCAGGCGCTTATTTCACCGTAGTGATTCACTCTTTTTTCATAAAGATCACCTCATTCGAGCACAAAGGTTTTATGAGAAACACGGTGGAAAGACAATCATCTTAGCCCGGTTTATACCAATCATCCGTACCTTTGCGCCAGTTGTTGCGGGCATTGGTAACATGGAATACTCAAAGTTTCTTGCCTTCAATGTGGTTGGAGGATTTCTCTGGGCAGTAGGGTTGCCACTCGCGGGTTATTTCTTAGGAAGAGCTATCCCAGATGTGGATCGCTACCTCCTCCCTATCATCGCGGCTATTGTCCTTGTCTCAATTGCGCCTGGTATCTATCATGCCATGAAGACAAAAAAGCAAAGAAGACAATTGATCGCTACGGCTAAAAGTCTCCTACGCCGTTTCTCTTCTTGATTTGATGAAGAAATACCCAACTATCACAAAAGTGATAACCGGCGTTATTATCTCAGGAATATGAAAGCCAAAACTATTTAATATCATTATCATTCCTAAAAATAGGATTGCATACATCGCGCCATTTTTCAAATACTTATATTGCTTAATTCTTTCAATATTGCTCACCGTTAATTGCCGCAACACGACCGCGCCTATGCCATTTCCCAAAAGAATAAGCGGCACAGAAAGCGTAAAGGCAAATGCGCCCAACACGCCGTCTATGGAGAAAGTCGCATCAATTACTTCAAGATAGAAAATCTTACTAATATCTGATCTCCCCTTTTGCATAAGCCGCTTCTCCTCTGCTTCTGCATTCGACTTAAAGCCATGGGTTATAAAAAAGGCTGTTGACCCGACAACTGCGCCAAATGCCATTAAAGGATGCGTTTTAAGAGCAAACCAAATAATCGCACTGAGTAGTATAGAAACGACTGCGTAAAACCAGACTGATTGACGGTGAAAGAAGCGCTCGCCGCGTAAGCCATAGTTTTTCGGCTCAGCAAATAACCAGTGGAAAAAAAGAAAAAGAAGAAACGTTCCCCCGCCTATGAGAAGTACAGGCGCTGCTTTCTCAACTGCCTCAACGACTTTGGGATCGCTGCTAAATGTCGCGGTCAGCGCACCGATAGGCCCAAGGCTTGGCAGCGAAGCCCAGACAATCGCCCAGGGCAAAAGCCCACGTATGACAAAAACCGCAAAAAATAGCCCCCAGAAAAGGAACCACTTCCGCGCCTTCGCCTGCATGGTCGAGAGTACCTCAGCATTGATAACAGCATTATCAATGCTGGTAATTACCTCAAACAAAACCAATCCGCCGACAATAAGACCGATAGATAGAAAATCCATAGATCAAATTATAACACGAAGCTTAGGGACAGTTTAAGGTATAAAAGTTAGGAAGCCTGTATCGTGAGGGGGTTAAGTTTAGGGTATTTTTGACTCCTCACCTTACCCCTGGTCTATACTGGTTTCCTAACCCATCATCTTTCAACTAATATTCACTGTTTGGCAAAATCAACATGAATCGTCTTATCTGTTGTCAGTACGTTTGAGAATGTGAGCTGATTGTCCCCCTCCGGCTGAAGTAGGATAGGCAGATTAACTGGCCGGAATGACTTTGGGAAAAGCAGAGTAAATGTAAAAGGATCGTGGTTGGTCCCTGGCTGCTTAAGAAACCAAAAATCATAGGAAAATATTGGCTGGGAAAGGGCAACGGTCTTTGCTAGCCGATACGTAAGCGCAACTGTTTTTCGAGACCCAGTCGGTAGCATAAGCACAAGGCCAAATCCCCGCTTCCCCTCCTCCTCCAATGTCTCAATCTCTAGTCCAACAGGCGGGCGAAACTGTTTTTTTTGATAGACAGCCGGGTCGGTCACCGCCTCCACAATCGACATGCTCTTCCCGTCAATCGCCACCTGCTCAAGAATTGCCCCTTTGGGCACAAATACGCGCAGATAGTTTTTGTAGTCTCCGTTAAATGCGCTCTTTTCCGATCCTGTATGCGTGTAGGATATTTTTACCGTTTCCATTACCCGCCCACCATCGTCAATCTGTACCATCATATCAATTGCACGCTTAACATAGTAGTTTGCCTTATTCACGCCAACGTTTATTTCGCTGACAAGAAGAAAGTCGTTTACTGCATCTTGCTTTACTACTCGCTCATCTACAATTGACCCAGATAAATTATTGACACTAAAGATCCGTGCCAGACTAGGACTTGAGAAGGAAAACTGCACGTGCTTTTGCTCAATACCGGCTGTCGCTCCCGAAAGAAGCTTCAAAAGCGGCGCTTTTCCGGGAGTAAAAAGCGCTTGTTCAAGGCTTTTATATACCGCTGTTAGGATGTCTCGCTTTTGCGTTGAGCCAGGAAAGAAATCTTTCTCGGTTTTTGTCTCAACCAGTAAAAAGAAGTTCTCCGAGGAGACGCTTGTTTGGTATTCGGGGACTTGGATTGGCCCAACCACTGAAAGGAGTGTTTGCGCAAATGCTACATCCACACCGATAACGCCATCCACCTTTTCCCCTGTCTCAAGATTGAGAAAATATGCGGCCTGTTTTGCGTTGGTGGGAAAATCTGCTGACACATTGCTGTCTCTTAAAAACCAGTGGGACGCGCCCAGATGTCGCTTGATCGCAAAAGGCGGCTCTATGTGACCCTTGAGCTTGCCGTCTGCATCGTAGACGTCATGGATGGTAAAGCTTATTAGCTTACCGTCTCTTAAGCGCAAAAGGCCGTAAGACCCGATGAACCCCCCACCTGGACGCAGCTCCATGTTGTTTTGAAATAATACAAGGTAGACTCTTTCTCCTTCAAATCCCAAAAGCTCAGGAAGCGCATCCGAAACTGCCATAAAAAGCGCGAGTGCTGGCTCATATTTTTCAAGCTTTTGGGAATAGAGTTTGGGAATTCGTTTTTCAGCTTGCAGCTGCTTGAGGAGTACCGCTGCATTTTTGCTCTCTTGCAACGCTTTATGAAAATCCTCTTTTGGATGCTGCGTTTTCCCATCCACAACGCTTTGAAAAAGAGAAAACGCCTCGATACCAGAAAGCGTTGTGTCAGATGCGATTGTTCCTGCATGAAATGAGTTTGAAAAATTCTCAACGAGCCTTTCCTGCTTAAGGAAAGTTGCTGTCGGCAAAAGCTCAAGCGTTGTTGTCTCTCCAAGTGAAAAGGCATGCTTTGCAAGACCGACTGTCTCCCTGGCTTTTATAAAATTGCCCTGTTCTAGCTCGCGCAGCGACTGTGCAAGAAGCGCGCCTCCTGCAAAACCAAGACCTGACAGGAAGAGTAAGGGGAGAAGTAGCATGCTCGTCAGGATAAATCCCAAACCAATCAGGCGCGTAAATGACGGGAGTTTTACCCGCTCTTTTTTTGGCTCAAGCTGGATTGGTTTTCCTTTCTTCTCGCCTGGCATTGGAAGATCCAGTATGCGAAGACGATCTTCTAAGGGATAGGGGTCTTCGAGTAAATACTTTCCTCTGTGGAACGGAAGAACGATATCGTCTCTTTTCCGCTTGGCAAAATCGAGTTTTAAGAGCGGGTGAATTTTTCGAAGAAGTCTGACAACTGATAATTCAGTCGGCGGATGCTTGGGAAGGAGATAAAAAAGGCGTTCTTTGCCTTGATCGGCAAAAGCGCAAGCGAGTATGCCTGAAATAACATCTCCTGTGTGGACAGGATAGACTTTTTGTAATCCAGTGCCAAAAACGATAACTTGTCCAGAGGTTGCCTGAGAAAGGAGGAATCCAAATGGTGAGCGGGGCAGGGGAATATTGCCAAACATCTCGCCATAAACAATCACTCGAACAGATGGGGCTTTTGTCAAAAGCGCTGTAAGCAATTTGTCATCCGCGTCAGTAAAAATACTGATAACAAAAAGCGTCGCATGTGTTTCGCTCGCTTTTGCAATAAGCGAAGGAAGCATTGCGCGCGTTTTTTTGTCTTTGTCATAGACGATAAATATGTAGGGAAAGTGGTTGTCTGGAATGCGGGGTATACGCTCTGCAAAAGGAATAAAAACGCTCGTCTCCTTTGCGCTTGGCAGTTCTCTCTGGGTAAGGACAACCGGTAAAAACTCATCCGCCAAAGCGCTGACCAGTAGAGACGCGAAAAGTCCTTGTCTATCGACAATTAAAACCGGCAATTTTTGTTCTAAGGTGGCACTAACCAATCGTGATGAAGGCATATATCTAGTGTACACAAAAAACGCCAATCATTCAAAAAAAACAGAATATTGCAGCCTTGACCTTTCTTATCGGGTAAATTTCATAACTCTTTCACCTTGCGCGTGATCGGTTCCAAAATTTTTTACTGTTCTGGGCTGCAAAGACAAGCTAAACGCGTGTTGCCTTTTTACTGTTTTTTCTTCCCAACACGAGTCCTAAAAAGAAAGAAAGAAGCAACTGCCCCTGCTGCAAAGTCAGGAAGTAATGATCAACACTGCCAAACACAACGAGTGTAAAAATGACCAGTCCTTGCGTCCACATAAAGCGTCTCAATAACCGCTTGTACAGCGCAATGAAAAATCCTGTCATGAGACTAGCGCCGACAAATCCAGTTTGTGCAATCCAGAGTAAAAAAATATTATGCGCTGGCTGAAGAAAAATAACACTGTTTTTTTGGGGCATATAGGCGGGGAGGCTAAGTAAAAAGTTATTAAGCCCAACGCCAAACAACGGGTGCGCTCCAACCATTCTTACCCCTGCATCAAATAACTCCTTGCGAACGCTGATTGTCTGGTCGGCAAAAACCAAGGGAAAAAAGCGATGGGGGAGGAGGAGGAAAAGCAAGGTAAAGCCTATCAGGCAAAAGATTGTACCAATTATTGCATACGCACGCGGAAGTTTTTTATACAACACAACAGACGCACATATCACAAATACGACGATTGCAATTCTACTCATGCTCAGCAAAAGCGCAATGATTCCAAGAGCCAGCGCTGAGCCATAGAGTGTTTTTCGGAAATTTGAAATTTGAAATTTGAAATTTGAAATTATCAATGTCATACCAAGCACCAAGTAACCCGCTAAGACATTTGGGTGGGGGAATGTGGCATATGGTCGAAGCAACAGCTTTCCTGAAACCGATGCGTTAGCAATACCTGGCGTCTGACTGGTAAAACTCCGTTCCCCAAGCCAATATAATATCCCACCAATAGACCCTTGATTGACAAACTGCATCACGGCAAGTACTGACTCTGCGATAATTCCAAGCGCAAACAGCAACAAAACTGTTGGATATGCCTTAGGCTTCCTAAGAAACCAGGCTGTAAAGACGCCAAAGAAAGTAAATTCAAGAAGTTTTAAAAACCCATATAATCCCGCCGCCGGACTCTTTGAAAGAAAAACACCAATAACGAGAAGCGAAAAGAGTACTATCAACTTCCAGTGTGATTTGAGATTTGATATTTGAGATTTGACATTTGAGATTTTCTTTAGCGACAACTTGTTGATAATGACGGATGCAAACAGAAGCAAAACTAGAATGTCGCTAAAGAATAAGGTGGGGGAGAGGTAGTCAACTCGTATGCCGTAGACGACCGAGTAATCTGGCCAAAAATGCTTTCCAAGCTGCGTTGGAAGAAAAAGTATAATTGAGAAGAAAAGCCAGGAAGAAAGCTGCCCTTCCCATGGGAAAAATTTAGTTTCGCGGCTTGACGATAAGGACGCGGTCTTTTCCCTCGCCGGCTGATTCTGAGGTAACTTCCGCATCATCTTTAAGGAGAACGTGGATAATTCTGCGTTCCCAGGATTTTAAAGAATGGATTGCTTGCTCGGTGTCTTCTGATACCGCTTTTTCTTTTGCTTGCAGGGCGAGCTTTTGTAAGTATTCACTTCGATTTTTGCGATAATCACCGACCTCAACCATTATCCTGACAAAACGGTCAAGCTTTTTTGCAGCAAGAAGAGAAAGAACAAGCTGCAATGCTTCAAGCATTTCACCATGGTAGCCTATGACAATGCCGCTGTCTTTCGTATCCAGAAGCAGCTCGACTGCGTCGTCTTGCTGGACAAGATCAAATGTACCGTCAATCTCAAGTTGAGAAAAAAGCGCAGATGCGACTTCTCGTATCGTCTCTATATCTCTTTCTGTTACCTGCGTCTTCTCTTCAGTATTCATAGGCTATTCCCTGGCTTTTCTCAGGTAAGCGACCCAGGGCGTAAGTCCCCCTAATCCTTGCAATCGATACTGCTGTATGATAGCAAAAATGGAAAAAGTATTCCAGTAGAGCGACAGGCCCAGTGGAAAAGTGAATGCAGCAATGCCGATTGTGACAGGGATAAAATAGGTCATCTGCGTTTGCATCATCGATTGAAAATCAGGCTGTGTCTTTTGCTCTTTTTTCTTTGCTGTAGACGGGGAGGTAAACATCATTTTTGACTGGATAAGCTGAAATACGCCGGTGAGCACTGGAACGAGCAGAATCAGAAAGCCAACTGCGCCAAGGAGTTGAGAGGGACTCTGTCCAAGCGGTAGTCCAAAAAATGTTGGGTCGCCAATTTTATCTAGCTTTAGAAAGTCAAAATAAGCAACGCTGTTAACGTACTTAAGTGTCTCAGCGGCATTTGGCTTAACAAATGCTGTTAGCACGCTGTAGAGCCCGTAGAAAAGGATGATCTGAAGAATTGACGGAAGACATCCACCCAATGGATTCACACCATGCTGGCGATACAAAAGCATCGTCTCTTGCTGCTGCCGGCGTTGATCGTCTTTATATTTCTCTTTTAATTTGGCAAGTTCTGGCCCCAATTCTTGAAGTTTTTTTGACGTCCTAAGCTGCGAGGCAGTGAGCGGGGCAAGCAGTAAGCGAATAATAATAGTAAGAACGATAATCGAGAAGCCCAAGGCGTACGGAGCATGCAAAGAAAGCAGGACCTGATAGACGGCCAAAAGGCCGTTTGTAATTGGATTGACAAAAAGGAGATTAAAAAGCTGTCCTATCATAGCGAGCTAACGGTTGGCAGGCCTGCCTGCCGGCAGGCAGGAAAGAAAACGTAGGATTGCTAGCGTGCCTCCCTGAATAAGCCCGTATGTGCGTATCGACTGCTTGGCGTATTCAGAGCAGGAAATTGGATAGCGACACATCGCGCTTTGACCCAACAGCTGCTTTAGGAGCGGCGATACAATTGCCTGATAGAGCGTGAGTAAAACAATGGTAATATGCCTCATGTAAGGAGCCCTTGTTTTTTAAGGATTGCTGCAATTATATCACAGGGAGACGCTCCTTTGTCAGAAAACGGGTCTTTTCTCGTTATAAATAAGATGTCATATCCTGGCTTTATACGGGAAAGGCGCCCTGCTATGCACGCGTGAAAAAGCCTTCTTGCTCTGTTGCGCAAGACCGAAGATCCGGCGATCCGTTTTGAAATAATGAATCCAAATCGACTGTGGGGGAGTGTATTTGGCGCGACTTTAAAAAAGTAGACTGGTGTTTGTGCTGACTGCGGAGACACAAGAGGCTTTCTGAGCGGCAAACGATAGGCGCGTTTTAACATAAAGACTGAAGTTACAGAGAAAGCCTACTTCGTTTTTTGGCAATTCGGCGCTTGAGGACTTTTCTACCAGTATGCGTTTTCATGCGGGAGCGAAATCCATGCTTCCTCTTGCGTTTGACTTTTTTAAGGGTAACGAATTTTTCCATCTGGCTTACATTATAGCAAAAAAGCCGGGGGCTTAAAAGACGCACTCCTTGATCCTTCGACTCCGCCAAGTCAGACTTGGCTCCGCTCAGGATCTGCGCACCAAAATGAATGTAATTTTATTTTGGTGCTTGACACCAGTTATCCACATTATTACACTGCAATTTATCTTTACAAATTAATACTCGTATGGACGAAAAAGCGACTAGCGATCTTTGGAAAAAAATACTTTCTGATATAGAGCCACAAATCTCACACGCTAATTTTGTTACTCTCTTTAAAAAATCCAGCCTTGTTTCATTAGAAAACAGCGTCGCAACCATTGCTGCTCCCTCTATCATGATTGTTGACCTTCTTAAGAAACGATTATTTGAACAGATCAAATCGCTTCTTGATAAGCATACAGGGCAACAAACAGCCCTTGTCTTTGTCACCAAGTCAGCAAAAATAATGGGAGATGAAAAAGCAGGTCCGCTCTTTGCTCGGGAAGAAAAGCAAGAAATCAAACCTGTTGTTGGCCACCTTCCCCGCGTACGGGCGGATTTTACCTTCCAAAACTTTGCCGTTTCAGGAAGCAATCAACTTGCCTTCGTCTCGGCATCACGGGTCGCTTCGAATATCGGTCATTCCTATAATCCTTTTTTCATCTACGGTCCGGTGGGCGTCGGGAAGACCCACTTGATGCACGCTATTGCAAATGACGTGTACCAAAGACAACCGGATAAAAAGATTATCTACATCACGAGCGAGGAGTTTACCAATGAAGTTGTTGAGGCAATCCGCAACAATGAAACGGGGAAAATGAAACGGAGATTCCGCTCTGCCTATATCCTTCTTATCGATGATATACAATTTATTGAAGGAAAAGAGCGCGTACAAGAAGAGTTGTTTCACGCCTTTAATATCCTCATTGACCAGGGCTCGCAAATTTGTCTTTCATCTGACAGACCGCCCCATGAAATAAAAAAACTTGAGAAGCGGCTATCGAGTCGATTCGCAGGAGGCTTAACTGTTGACATAGGGCCGCCGGATTTTGAATTAAAAAGCGCAATTATTCTTATTAAGGCAAAAAAATATGGACACGAATTGCCGATAGAAGTGGCAAAATATCTTGCAGAAATGGCCGAGGATACAAGAAGCTTAGAGGGGTTATTGCTTCGGGTTATTACTGAGGCTTCAACCAATAATGAACCAATCACGCTTGAGCTTGCTGAAAGTAGCTTTCGGACGGTTCGGGAAGAACGAAAGAGCACGATTCATACAGAAGACGTTATCAAAAATATCTGTGAGTTTTATAATATAAAACCTACACAGCTAAAGGGACCAAAGCGAGACGCATCGCTTGTAAAGGCACGGCAAGTTGCAATGTATCTTCTCAAGACTGAGTTAGGGCTTACGTTGGTTGAAATCGGGAACCTGTTGGGCGGACGGGATCATACAACGATTATGTATGGTGTGGAAAAAATACAAACCCTTGTGAAAGACAAAGCAAAAGTGTCTGAGGATATTTTGGGGATAACCAGAACGCTCAAAGGGTAAAAGATTTGGATAACAGGACATGAAAACTTATCAGTAGCTTTTCCCCAAAGATATCAACAACTTATCCACATTTTTTTAGGCACGCTTGCTTGCTTTTTTCCACTTTTCCCTATACACTACTACAACAACAAAAAGATATAAAGTATGATAGCTTCAGTATCAATATTAGGTCTGCAAAAAAAACTTGCTTTTGCGAGTCATGCTATATCTTCAAGAAGCCAATTGCCAATACTCCTGCATTTTCTTTTAGAAGCGAGTAAGGATACATTAAAGATAAGTAGCACCGATCTTGAGATCGGTATTCAGACATTTCTTCCTGCAAAAGTAAGCGATGAAGGATCAACGACAGTTCCCGCAAGGACTTTTACCGAGCTTATTAATTCACTCTCCCAGGGAGATGTAATACTCAAGATGCAAGACGCAGCGCTTGAAGTCTCAACCAAGAAAGTAAAAAGTTTGTTTCAGACAATTGCCAAAGACGAATTCCCAAAGCTCTATGAAGAGAAAGGAGAAGTTCTAGCCTTACTCAGCACAAAAGAACTCCATGTGGATTTCGCATCAGTTATTTTTGCCGCAAGCGTTGATACGGCTCGTCCTGCGCTTTCGGGTGTTTTGTTAAGACAAGAAGAAGAGGGATTTCTCCTCGTTGCAACAGATGGGTATCGTTTGTCCTTAAAACACAGCGCCACCAAGCTAAAAACTGATAACAACGGCGGGGGGGGAGTCAGTATGATTGTCCCAGCCCGTGCGTTTCGTGAGATTATCAGCGCCAAGGATGAGGGAGAAACCATAGCTGTTTTTGTCTCAAAGGAAAAAAATCAAATACTTTTCCAAATAGGGCAGACAGAGTTGGTTGGAAGACTAATCGAAGCAGAGTTTCCAAGTTTTGAAAAAATCATCCCGAATGATTTTTCATTAACAACAACATTTGATAGGGAAGAGTTGTTAAAGGCTGTGAAGATCTGTTCTATTTTTGCCCGCGATTCTGCCAACATTATAAAACTTTCCATACGAAAAGACAGTATCATTGTTTCATCCCAAACGCCATCGTTGGGAGAGAACACTGTCGAGGTTGAAGCAAAAATGATAGGGGAGGAGAATGAGATTGCGTTTAATGCCCGATATCTTTTGGATGTGTTATCTCATTTGGAACCAGAGGAGTTAACATTTGAAATGTCAGGCCCA
>CAZSQB010000002.1:1261-46571 GCA_964608945.1 uncultured Gammaproteobacteria bacterium | reverse complement strand
GCGAAGAAAATAGTTATTTTTTCTCTTGCCATAGGAGCCATAATTTTGCCCGAACGAGAAATGAATGAAAACTCATCATTACAGCAAGCAGAAACCCTTCGATGCCATCCATACACCCTAGTCTTAGAAAATAGTTGTATATAAACTTTGCTTTAGGATAGATAACTAGATCTATTCCATGTGCGGATACATTTTTCTTATACAACTCCTTTGCCCGAATAGTTGAGTAATAATTTATCTCCGAAACAAACTCATAAACCGTTTGGTGAGGATAATGACGGAGAGATTCTGTGAGCGCGCCAACAGGACCCTTTACGTTCCACCTCTCGTGGACATTTCCTTTCCACATCCCACTCCCCTTTTTCCCAAGACGAATAAGGCGAATATTTCCCGATTCTCCGTAACTAAGTTCTCTTCCCCACATAGTATCTTTTCTCTTAAAAGAGTAAGCATTCAACGTATTCTCTGAATGAATTATGGAGACTATTTCTTTTTGTAATCTATCTGTGACAACCTCGTCCGCATCGACAAAGAATATCCATTCAGATGACGCATTCTCAAGGCCAAAATTACGCTGTTGTGCAAAATTATTATGCAAGCTGCGCTGATATAGTTTTACCTTATATTTCTTCGCCTTACTTACTGTTTTATCTTTGGAATTGTCATCAATCACTACTATTTCATCACACCACAATAGAGACGCAATACACCGCTCGATATTTCTTTCCTCATTTTTTGCTAAAACGACAGCACTAATTGTCATTCATTTATTATATATAAATAAAGCTTTGCCGGCTCGTGCTTTGCTAGAAGGACGAAGTTTTTTACATCACATGCTTGATACTTTGTATTGCTACAAAACCACTGTGTGTCCCCACCTTTTATAAGAAGCTTACTAATATTATACTTCTCAAGTTGTGTATAAATGTTTTCCTTTTCTTCTAGCAGTAATGCAACGTCTTTAGGTTCGAAACTTGCATAGTAGAGCCCTTGTACTTTATATGTTGCCACTGTTTCATTTTTGCCAATATATTTTGAGAATTTTCGATCATAATCGTAATAACTTGAGTTATCATTCTCAAGTGTACGAGTTAAGTACTTATTTGTCTCAGCCCATCCAAAACCGTATGGGAGTAACGCGAGCGTACTAATAAAATAGTAGCTAAATAACAATAAAAGTGCTAATTGTATCCCTCTTCTCGCAAGAAGAAATCTTTCGTAGATATTTGCCAATGGCAATGCAAATAAAAGGATAATTAAACTATATAGATAGATTAAATGTCTCCCAATAAAAAATGGTGTTGGTAAAAAGAAAAATAATAAAGCAACCAAACAAAAAAATATGAATAAATTTGCTCGCATAAGCACCATGAGTTGATTTTTTTGAAGAAAAAATAATCCAGCTAATGCAACTGCGGATAAAAAACTAAAATCTAAGATATTAAAAACACCCTGTACCTTGTATTGCCAATAAGCTAATGATAGAAAGTCATTTAAAGCTAAAACGCTACTGAATTCATTTTGCATAGAAGCAAATTGCGGGTAAAAAGGATTACCGGTCATAACAAACGCTCTTATATACCAAATGGAAACAACGGCTCCCGCCGTAAACAGAAACAACAACAAGTTTTTCAAGGCAGAAAATGATCCATCTTTACTTTTTAATAGAATATAGATGAGGAAAACAGGAAAGAAGACAATAGCCAGAAGTTTCATCGATAATAACCCACCAAACAATACACCAGTTAGTATTATTATTTTCAGACGTAAGATCTTCGCTTTTAATAGAATCCAAAGCGAAAGCAACCAAAAAAACAACCACTGAAAATCAACATATGCTGTTGGAGCATGACGTAAAATAATTGGCGAGGTAATGAAAAGTAGTGCAGTCGCTAAGCCAGCGTTTGGGGAAGTTAGATCTTTAGAGATGTGGTATAACAATACTAGAACTAAAATCAAAAATAAGAAATGAAAAATTCGTGCAGCGTCGACTAATCCAAGAAAGGTAAATATAACGTACGGCATCTGACCAAGTTGTGGTGTTGCAGCAAGATATAAATTCCCCTTTACTGGAACCATCATTGTTCCCCTTTGTAAATATTGCTTTGGATAATCAGTGTGATACCACAGCGCATCTACTCCAGTTTCTGGAAGTAATAGCCGTAGAAATCCAACAATTAAAAAAAGCAATATGAAAGCGATAATGACTTTGTTTTTCTTAATCGGTAGGAGACTTCTAAAAAAGTCTGCAACAAATATTTTTGTAGAACTGATATTCAGTTTGTGTAACGCAATTACACAAACAACTACTATATAAAGAACAAGATAGATTGGTGTTAACAATGAATATATTCCAAGCAATGCAATACCTATTCCAACAGTAATATATCCGAAAGCAATAGAAAGAAATACATTCTTATCTCCTTCTTCAAGAAAAAATCTCTGTCTAATTCTATTGCCTATTAAGAATATGATTGCGATGCAAGCAAAACCAATCAGTGCTTGTAAAATGAAAATACCAACTGTTTTGATGTTTAAGGAGATGCCGGTAAAATCTTCACTTAAGTAAGAAATCCTTCCCTGAAAAACAGCGTAAAGCCTATGAAGAAATGAAAAAATGGGGTCTGAAAAAATCATGCTACCCTTTCTTTCGTGCAATGGCAACAAGGGATATTCCAAGTGGTATTCTGATATACTTCTCTACTCTTTTTAATATTGGAACAACCATATCAAACGCCGCTATTTGGTATGGTTTAAGATGAAAGTTTTTTCTTTCAAACTTATCACGAACCATCCAACTCAACAGCCCAAGGAAGTTAAAATACGATATTTTCTCAGCAATCCAACCATTATACCTATCAGCCCCTTCCAATACCTCAAGCGTTTCAAATCCCCGATACTCAATCATTATGTAATTTTCGAATTATTTTTACTTTTGATCTCTGCATCATATCGGAAGTGACTAAAGCAATAATAAGAGTAGCAATTGGTGCAAGATGTATATAGAGTTTATCGATAATATTTGCAATATGAGTTACTGGATTGGTGGGGGTCATTAAAAAAACAAGAAAGTATGATAGCCATTGTAGAGATAAAACAACTAAAAAAAGTTTAGCCTTTTTGCCTCTATTCCAGAAGAATATTAAACTGACAAAAAAAACAATCCATAGCAAGTTCCAGTTTTTGATATTGAAGAATTCTTTTGACATGGAAAGTATTACTATCACAAACCTCTCTATATGAATGTTTATCCCTGAACGAAAGAGAAAATTTTCTGGAAGCTGATTAAGCAATTTATATAAGTTCCACGGTATAAGTAGCAAAAAAGATGGTAATAGTAAATAAGCATATCTATATTGTTTCCATTTGACGACGTATAACAAAAATACAAGCATAACTATTACTATAAAAGCCATCCCATCATACTTTATCTGTCCTGCAATTCCTAAAAATACACTTAAGAGGATTGCTGTTTTTTTACTTTTCTTTTTTATAAAGGATGCAAGAAGAATTGTTCCTGAGAAAATATAATAAGAAAGCGCGAGGTCTGCTTGACCTGCTTCAAAACGGCCACCGTGGCGGATGAGATTTTGCAAAGACAATAAGAGAAACGTAAACAAAAGGGCGTTTTGTGTGCTAGAAAGCCTTCTTACGGTTCCGAAAAAAATTCCTCCAAGACAAAGGTAAAACATAAAAAAAAGGAGCAAGATGAGCCTATCATTGATTTGACCCATCATGATATACCCAAAGGTGCCAACTAGAGGGATAATAAGAGGATATTCATCTTGGGCATAATGAAAATAATACTGGTCAATAGTGTTGTGGTAATAAAACACTTTTGACCTGAACAGCCAATTATCCCAAGCATCCCATGCTTGAACTGGACGTAGAATAGATTCAAATCCGACAAATAAAACAAGCAGAAGAATAAGTATGGCAAAAAAATTTTCTCTGGGTTGTAATCGAAGAATCATTTTGGGAAAATACGGTTTGTTTTTTCGAATATACGGAATAAAAAGAATTATCCATGGTAAAAGAATACTCAGTCGACTCCACTCCATATTCAAAAGATCATAAAAAAATAGTTGAAGACCAATAAGCCCGAATCCCAGCCCCCACGAGAAAGATAGTTTTTCAAAAAGAGACGATTCTTTCATCAAACCGAACAACTCAATTACCAAAAACCCGGCCCAGATAACAACAAGGATTGTTAGGAAAATTAGAATGAAGCTCATTTTTTGTAAATAACTCCTTTCACATTGCTTCCTGTTTTATACTCTACAAGTTTTTTATACGAAATATTCTCAAAGAAAAACACATCTTTTAACCGTTTCCCGCGGTTAAGAGGATAAATCATCACATAGTTGTAGTTCCTATTGATATTGTTTCCCCAAATAGTATATTGGTTTTCCCCCCAAATGATTGTCGTCGGATACAAGTAATACCTCCCCCAATAATAAGCCATACCATCACGCGTATAAAACAAAATGTTTGATCCTTTTTTTGTATGAGCCTGTACAAAGCGGAAAAAGCGGTGTTTATCTCCAAACTGCATTTCCCGCTTTTCTTCATCCGTCAAAAAATACCACTTCCGCTCCTCGGTGCCGAGTTTTGAAAGATTATAAAATGTGCGAGCAAGAGAGACCCCAATCCATATTAAAAATAATATCAGCAGCAGATAATAAAACAATCCCTTTTTCTTCATCAAAAACATTTACAATTATAGGTATTCTGATATTATACAGAAATGGCCAAAAGAGATATCCAGAAAAAGGAAAAAGTATCAGTAATCATTCCAGCGTACAACGAGGCAAAAACAATCTATTCTGTTATTAAAGATGTTCAAGCATTATCAAATGTCTATAATCTTGAGATTATTGTAGTCGACGATGGATCAAAAGACGGTACTTCAATTACAGCAAAAAAAGGCGGTGCACATAAAATAATTATTCACAAAAAAAACCAGGGGAAAGGAGCTGCCTTTCGGACGGGAATCAATGAAGCTACAGGTGACTACGTCGTACAAATTGATGCTGACAAACAGCTGAGGGCCTCAGAAATTCCAAAATTGATCGAACCCTTGAAGGATGGGTATGATATGGTAATTGGGGTGCGATACGATTTGTTTTCCATTCTGAATTCCGGCTTTACATCATTCATCAAAATGTATGGGAATTTTTTCCTTTCCTTCTCAGCATCGATCGCTTCTGGAAGAAAAGTTGTCGACGTAATGACCGGGCTCAAAGCATTTAAAAGAACGGTCGTTCTTGACATAAACCCTAAGACTAATGATTTTGGATATGAAGCAGAACTTGTTATAAAGGCAGCAAAGAAAAAATATAAACTAAAAAATGTAACGGTGACATGCACAAGGCGTCAAACCGGAAAATCAAATCTCAAGACGATCAAACACGGCTTATCGGTATTCAAAACAATTATACAGTCATCATTCGGCAAGTGATCTGCCGACACCGATTACCTTTTTCCCGACTTTCTTTAGAAAAAAATTTCTTCCGTCAATAATGATAGTTTTGCTTCCAACAGCTAATTTATAATCTTTTGTAAGCTGTTTATGGTCTGTCCCAACTACGAAAATGTCTGTTTTTTTAAGATGGACAGGAGAAAATCCTAATTTTCGAATGGTTTTTAGAGGGAGCAAAGGATCGTATACCGTGAAATCAATTCTTTTTCTTTTTAGTAGTTTACAAAATGCAAGAACAGGACTTTCGCGAAGATCTGGAACATCTTTTTTGTATGTGAGTCCGTATACTAAAACATCCATTCCTTTTTTGTAGTGCCTAACAACTTTGTCTACTATATACTCGGGCATTTTTTCGTTTTCCCATAAGGCTTCAGTAATGACATCCATCTTAACTCTTTTTTTTTGAGCAAGCTCAAGAACGTAATGAGGATCAACAGGAATACAATGCCCTCCAACTCCGATACCTGGATAATGCGCTTGAAAGCTCCATTTTGTTTTTGCAGCAGCAATGACGTCTATGATATCAATATGAATCGCGTCTGCTAACCTTGCAAACTCGTTTATCAACGAGATGTTAATTGCTCTGTATGTATTCTCAAGCATTTTAGACATTTCTGCTACCTCTATATTTCTCACAATGACTAGCTTCTTTTTTATAATCTGGCTATAGAGTGCAATCCCAAGCTCGAGACTTTCAGAGTCAATTCCTCCGATAACCTTTGGAATATTTTCAGAAGTCTCAAATCTTGTTCCCGGATCGATTCTTTCAGGAGAACAAACGAGGAAATAATTCATTCGAGAAGAGACAAAAATCCTTCGCGTTGTAAACGGCGCAACAGTCGATTCGTTAATAATCAGCTTTCCTTTAAGATCAGTTTCAAAAAGTCTTTTCGCAACCTGATGTACGCTTGTCAAGTCTGGCTTTTTTTTCTTGTTAAGTGGAGTGGGAACGCAAATGATATAAATATCATTGTCTGCAAGATTACTATCAGCGATACTGTGTGCAGAGAAACTTCCAGAACGTAAAGTTTTTTTTAGATCATCGTTATAACCTGATATGCCGCTTATACCGCTTTGTAGACCCCGCAGTTTTTCTGCAGTTTTTATATATCCTTTTATCGTGAAACCCTGTTTTGCAAGAAGAACTGCAAGAGGGAGACCAACATATCCGAGTCCAATAACGGCTATATTTGCCTTTTTAGTTTTTATTTTTGTTAACAGCTCTTTTTGGATGTTCACAGTGGTCAATGATATAACATCTATTAAAGCGTCAGATTGCTTCAGAAGGACCGATTTCAAGTGCAGAAAGATAAATTTATAAATCCACTACTTCATTAGACTTGACGCAATAAAGCATTTTATCAGATTCAGCAGTCTTTCTCCATTATCTTTTATTGCAAAACCTAATCCATTTGATACGAGTTAATTCTTTTTCAAGAAATGCAAGTCGTAAGAAAATACCTCTCCTCCCTTAACAGGAATAACGTATACTAAACTCCCCCCTTCTAATCTATACTCCATTGATTTTGTATGAACTATTTTAAACGGTTCATCATCATCTAGTACGATGATATTTTTAGTATTCATAGGTACCACAATTGAATGCACGCTCTCTTTATATTCTTTTTTATTCCAATATTGACCATCTCTCCGAATATCGACAAATTTCTTATCCTTTGTTCCCAATGCGTCTATTTCAAATATTTTATAATCTTTAAAATAATACATATATGGTCGCCATAGAGTTGGGGTAGTGAAGATAATAGTGTCTTTCGGTAAATAATTTCTTTCAATAAAATTGATTTTTGCTTTCATGCGTATATCGTTTTTCCTAATCTCTGAATGGTGATATGACTGATCAATGTAACGCTTTTTATTCCCAGGATCCCGATCTCTGAAAAAAGTAAGGAGATTAAATAGAGCTACAACAACTACCACAAAGCTGAGAATAATTGTATTTTTCTTTGTTGTTTTCCAAATAGCGAAAGAGACTAAAAAAATAAGACCTGACAGGTATGTCATTTGGTGAGCGGCGTGATCGCTTCTGACAAACGTGTTAAAAAAAAGAGCTGGACCTATCCATAATGCGTAGAAAGTAAAATTTTTAATCTTCTGTGACCTGTATATATGGTTGCTATGTCTAACAAAATCATAGAAGCTTTTAAAATAAAATAATAAAAAAATACCAGCTATCCCAATTGTGAGGTATAGCCCCCGCAGCAGTATGAACCAGATATATGAAATGCGAGAGAGCGATATATCGGGAGCTGTGCCGTTTCGCATAAATGTCGTCACATAGTGTGTATAATTATTTATTCCGCCAACTGCATATGCTGTCGGAAGAAACCAAAAGAGAAATGAGAGAATAAAACTAAACAACGCAATATACTTTTCCCTCGTTTTTAACGATAGAAAACCGATTACAAACAGCGGAAGTAAAAATATTGCATCCTGTGGCCGGAAACCAATAGCAAAAGAAAACACGATACCCAGAAAAAAGCCGTAGTTCCTTTTTTTAAAGAGAATGAGATAAACAACGCACGCGAGAACTGCAGCTGTTATGGGTAGTACACCATAAGGGTTAGCAGTTATGCCGAAGAAATACGTAGTCGGCGCAGAAAGAAAAATAAGTGATGCAATAATACCAACAGTTCTATTAAATAGTTGTTTGCCAACGACATAAAAGAGCACTGCGCCAATTCCACTAAATAGAACGCTGACCGCTACAATTGCCCTGTGAGGATCATGTGTAAAAAGATAGAGAAATTTACCAATCGCTATATAGAGTGGATAACCAGGGGGCGAGGGCGTATGCTGGATGAATGAATATCGTATAATCGCTATACTCCAATCCGGGCCATCCCAGTGCGATTGCATTTTTTCCATGAGTGGAAATCGTGTTGCAATTCCAATGAGGAAAAGTGCGACAAGAAGAAGGCGTTCTTTGTTGTGGGCCATAACTTCGTTTGTTATAATGGCTGTATTATACAAGACTGACATGATGCTGAAAACCAGAAAGCCTAAAGTAACCATCCTCACTGCTGCATTGAATGAAGAAAAAACAATTAGAAGAACTATCGAAGGGTGTCTTAATGTAACACAATATAAAATGGAAGTTTTCGTTGTTTTGGACAGTAAAACAACCGATAAAACAGCAGAGGTAGCAAAAAGGGCAGGTGCAAGAGTGATTCATGCCGGTAAATGGCTAGGCAAGGGGGCTGCGTTGAGAAAGGCAAATAAATACGCGACAGGTGACTACATAGTGCAAATAGATGCTGACTATCAATTTCTGCCTTCCGACATTCCCAAACTGATCGAGCCGCTGCGTATCGGCTTTGATGTAACACTTGGCTCACGCTTCAGACCCGGTTCAAAGGTGGATAACGGTGCTGTAACAAAGTTTAGGCGATTCGGCATTTTCTTTCTGTCGCTTGCTACATCGCTATTTGCCAGACAGAGGATAACCGATGTGCTAGCAGGGTTTAAAGCATTTAAAACAAACGTATTAAAAGATATTAATATACAGGTTGATCACTATGGTTATGAGGCAGAGGAGGTAATAAAGGCGGCGCAAAAAGGATATAAGATTTTAGATGTTCCCGTTCATTTCAAAAAACGGATCGTAGGAAATTCTAATGTTATACCATTAAAACACGGGTTTATGTTTCTGTGGACAATCATTAAAACCGGCTTACGATTAAAATAACCAAACTCACTCTCCGTTTTCTTTATTAAGGTAATTCAGCTTATACACAATCTTTCCGGTTCCCCAGACATTCCATACATCACAAACCATACAATTTTTCTTCACTTTCTCTTTTACTTTCTTCATATCGAGTGATGTATACAATTTGTGATTCGTTGCAATAAAAATTAAGTCGGCGTCTTCAAGCGCTTTATATATGTCCTTCTCAACAGATTGATTCACATACTCTCGTACGTATGGATCATGCAACACAACCTCTGCACGTTCACGAAGTAGTGCCTTTCTCACCTTAAAACTTAGTGCCTCGCGAATATCGTCAATGCCAGCTTTAAACGAAAGTCCGAGAATGACTGCTTTTTTACCTTTCAATCTCATCCTTTCGCGTATTATTTTTATAAGAAATAATGGTATAGATTCATTAATTTTCCAGCTTGTTGAAATTAAATCCTGAAAGGGTAAATCTGCGATAAGAAAAAAACCATCTTTGAAGAGGCACGGCCCGCCGGTCAAACCCGGAATTGCCAATCCTCCGCGTTTATAGTTATAGTTCACTAATTCAACAATTCTATAAATATCACGATGATAATTTTGTGCGAGGACCATGAACTCATTTGCAATAGCAAAATTAATATACCGATACATATTTGTAAAAAGCTTTGCAAGCTCGGCAGAGACATCGTCAGTTAAAAGAGTTGTAATACCAAGCGATTTAAACAATTCCTCTGCTTTATTTACGCTTTTTCTATCGACACCGCCTATTATCTGAGGAATTGTTTTCATTTCTTCTATTGACTTACCTTCAGCAATCCTTTCGGGACAAAAGGCTAGGAAGAAATTTTTTCCAACTTGCAATCCCTGAATTTCGTCAATAGCCGATTGTACGTATTGCGTTGTCCTTGGGGAAACGGTGCTTCGCAGTATCAGTGTCTGGCCTGGTCTGAAAAACTCTTGAGCCTTTTTCAAAGACTCGTCAATCTGGTCATAAACGGGATTCATGTTTTCATCAATTGGCGTACCCAGAGTTAAAATGATAAAATCACTTTTTTTTATTACCGAATAATCTATAGTGGGAAAGAAGCGTTTCGTAGCAAGTTTTTTTAAAAGAGGTTCTGCTCCCTCTTCTTGAAAGGGCATTTTTCCTTTGCTGATTTCGGCGATTTTTGTCTCATCTCTTCCGATTCCATACACAGTATAACCAGCGTGTGAAAGAACGAGCGCGAACGGCAAGCCTACTCTTCCTATTCCTATCACAGTAATCTTTTTTTTACGAAATGTGCTCTTCATTTAATTCTGCATATCTTAGACTATACAATTTTGGAAATCAACTTAGATACACTACGTTTCTGAGGAAAAATGCTTCCAAAATCGCTTTAGACTCTTCTCCACTGGTAAAACCGCATCTTCTCCTAATAGATTTTTTGCTTTTGCAGTATCAAGCCAAACATACTTTCCCAGTTTTGCTTTTCTACCTTTACAGAAATCTTTTACCGTAATTTTCTTAATATCAATTCCGTGGAACCCACCGACTCGCGCAATATGTTCTATGAATTCATAATTACTAACAAATTCTGCTGCTCCAAAATGTAACACGCCTTTTACCTTTTTCTCAATAACTCGATCTACAGCCAAAACGGCATCGTCAACATACGTCGGATTAAAATACTGATCAACTATTCCTGTAAATTGCTTGCCGTTTTGAAATGCCGAGGCTGCCAAGCGTACTGTATCTTTTTTTTTAGGGTAGTAATGTGAGTACACTGTGATAAGCCGTAGTACGCAGTTTCCCCCAGAGGCACTAAGAACATTCTCTTCTCCTTTTTGCTTTGTAATTCCGTAATAATTTACAGGATCCACGCGGTCATTTTCTTTATATGGCCTATCTTTCTGATAGCCTGGAAAAACAGCGTCCGTTGAAAAATAGAGGAGTGGAAAGCGCCCTTTTGCTGCCAGATTAGCTATGAAACCTGGTACTATGGCATTAATATGCATCGCATACTCTTTCTGTTCTTCTGCAGCGTCTGGATTACTAACCGCTGCGGCATAGATAATATGGTTCGGTTTTATCGCCTGAATGGTATCTTTTATCTGAGCTTTGTCGCTAATATTCACCTCATCACGTCTCGGAGCAATGATGGTATAACGACTTGAAAGAAGCTCAAGAATTCTTGAACCCACCATGCCACTCCCTCCAAAAAGCAATATCTTTTTCATCTATCTAAGAAAGCATTATATTATACTTTCCCGATCAATAAATACATAGGAGGATTTCTTGATATAATAGTCTCCAATGAGAACCTCTGTAATAAGCAAAAAAAGAAATACGTGTCGTTACTGCGGGTCTAGCCAATTAAAACAATTTCTCTCTTTAGGTCACCATCCGCCGTCTAACAGCTTTATAAATAAAGACCAGATTAATACAGAACATCGGTCCCCCCTTGAGGTGTATCTCTGCCAGTCATGTTATCTTGTCCAGCTGATAGACGTTGTCTCAGCTGAGGCAATTTTTGATGATTATCTCTATCTCTCTTCAAGCTCAAAAGCCTTGAAAAAACATTATGCTAATCTCGCAGAGTATCTAACAGTACGCTTCAGACTGAAAAAAGACGACGTTGTTGTAGATATTGGTTGCAACGATGGCATTCTACTCAACGGGTATACAAAGAAGGGGCTGATTCGCGTTGGCGTTGAGCCGTCAAAAATTGCAGAAGTAGCCGTTGCATCTGGATTAGAAGTAATCAAGTCATTCTTTAATCCCAGATCCGCACGTCGGATTACAAAAAAATATGGTCGAGCAACAGTCGTAACAGCGACAAATGTGTTTGCACATGTCGATGACATACTAGAGTTCGTTTCAGCACTCCCTTTGTTACTTGAGGATCAGGGCATATTTGTTATCGAGGCACCATATTTAGTCGATATGATAGATCAAACAATTTTTGACACCATCTACCACGAACACCTTTGCTATCTAAGCCTGACTCCTATGGTCCCGTTTCTCGCCCGCTTCAATCTATGCATATTTGACGTAGAGCGTATTCCATTCGGCGCATCAGGACCGGCGCTGCGTATCTTCGTAGCAAAGCCGGGTACGCGACTTGTCAAAAGCTCGGTTAAGAAAATGCTGAAAGACGAAATTGCCTGGGGGGTAAAAGATATGAAGCGGTACCACAGATTCGCACTCCAGGTCAAAAAAGTCAAAACAAGTGTTCTGAGACTTATCAAAAAAGTAAAGAGACAAGGAGCGCAATTAGGAGGATACGGTGCTCCAGCCAAAGGAAACACGCTTCTTAACTATTTTGGCATCACCCCAAAGGTAATACCATACATAGCTGAAACCAATCCCCTAAAACAAGGACTGCTTACTCCCGGCTCACACATTCCAATTATAAGCGAGGAGGAGTTTATCGCTTTAATGCCTGAATATGCGCTGCTTCTTAGCTGGAACTATCTGGATTTCTTCCTTGAGAAAAGTGAATATATAAGAAAAGGTGGCAAATTCCTCGTTCCCCTGCCTGTGCCGCGCATTGTTCCATGAGAAAAAAAAGAAATATAAAACCGACCGGTGATCCTGGCCTATCTGTTATTATTCCAGTTCATAATGAGGCGGCAAACATCGAAAAGACCCTTGAAGCTATAAGAAAAAACATTCCCGTTCCTCATGAAATAATCGTCGTGTATGACTCTGAACGCGATTCTACCCTTCCTGTCCTTCGACGACTCGGGAGACAGAACAAAAATCTCCATTACAGGAAAAACACTGTCCAAAGCGGGCCATCGGGCGCTCTTCGTACCGGCTTTATGCTAGCGAAAGCGCCTCTCGTCCTTGTCACCATGGCAGACCTCTGCGATGACTTGACGCAGGTACCGAAGCTTTTGTCTTTGGCAAAAAAGGCAGACATTATCTGCCCGTCACGGTATACAAAAAACGGCAGACAGGAACTGAGACCATCCCCAAAAGTCTGGATACCGCGTATCGCAGGCTTTCTTCTTCATCTCTTGACAGGACTACCGACGTACGACCCGACCAATAGCTACAAGCTTTACAGAAAAAAGGTGCTTGATAGTATGCAACTGACGAGCACAGTAAGCTTTAGTGTAACGCTTGAGATAGTGGCCAAAGCACACCTTCTTGGTTATCAAATTTGCGAGATACCCACTATCTGGCGTGATCGCCAACATGGTAAAACAAACTTTAACCTCTCAAGATCTATTGTTCCTTATTTAAAATGGTTCTCTCTTGCATTGCTCCGAAACCGCATCCTGCGCTTTCCTAATCGTGTATTACAAATGCTTGTTGGGCACAAATGATGTTTACTGATCCATTGCAATTATATATAATCTCATCGCCTTCATAAAAAGATGAAACGATATCTTATCACTGGTGGCACAGGGTTTATCGGGAGTGCGCTTGCAAAAGCGCTTGTTTCCAAAGGGGAATTTGTTCGCGTCTTTGACAATAATTTCCGAGGGGCAAAGCGAAGACTTTCTGAAATCAAAAACGATGCTGAAATAATTGAGGGAGACATTCGGAATATTGAACAGGTAAAAAAAGCGTGTAATGGCGTCGACAGCATTATCCACCTTGCATATATTAACGGGACGAAATATTTCTATGAACAGCCTGAGCTTGTGTTGGAAATTGGCGTGAAGGGGATAGTAAATATATTGGATGCAGGGAGAGAAAAAAATGTTCCCGAACTGTTTCTCGCATCTAGCTCTGAAGCGTACCAGACGCCACCCCTCATCCCAACCCCTGAGAATGTTCCGCTTACGATACCGGATCCATACAATCCTCGCTACTCATACGCTGGAGGGAAAATCATAAGCGAGCTAATGACAATTCATTATGGGAGAAAATATTTCAAAAGATCGATTATTTTTCGCCCACATAATGTATACGGACCAGATATGGGAGAGGAACACGTTATACCAGAGTTGCTGTTGAAAATAAAAAAACAAGGGAGTAAATCAGTACTTACCCTTCCGATTCAAGGATCTGGTGATGAAACTCGAGCGTTTATCTTTAGGGACGATTTTATCCATGGATTGCTCCTTCTTCTAGAAAATGGCAAACATTTAGAAACGTACAATATTGGTACAACCGAAGAGGTTTCGATAAAAAAGCTGATGCAAACAATTGAGCGAGTGGTAAGCAAAAAGATTATCATTGCTCCTCAAAAACTTCGTCAAGGGAGTACTTATCGTAGATGTCCTGATATTAAAAAGATTAAGAGTCTTGGATTCGCTCCAAAAGTATCACTTGAGGAGGGACTAAGAGAAACATACATGTGGTACAATAGCCAACAATGAAGAGAAAAAAGCTTCCTTTTGCATTCGGAACCGGCACAAGCATTGTTGTGACCACATGCCAAAGTTGTGGAAATGAAAAGTTGGAAAGCATTCTCTTCCTTGGCTATCTCCCACCGGTTAACAAACTGCTCCCCATTGGGAGTATTCCCCATGAACAGCCGAGTTATCCAGCGGAACTATTGTATTGTTCACGTTGTTATTTAGCACAACTCAGTCTCATAGTTGATCCGAAAATACTCTTTCCCCCAGAATATCCCTATACAAGCGGCACAACAAAGGTACTGCGTGATAATTTTGCAGACCTCTATCAGGAATCATCACATCTGCTGAAATTAAAAAAAGACGATCTTATCATCGATATTGGATCAAATGATGGAACGCTACTAGGCAATTTTAAAAATCATCAGGTACTGGGAATAACTCCCGAGGATATTGGTAAAATTGCAATTAAGAACGGTATCCCAACAATACTTTCTTATTTCGGAAAACAGGCCGCCGAATCTGCTGTTAAAAAATACGGCAAAGCAAAAATCATAACCTCTACGAATGCGTTTGCACATATGGAAAACGTTCATGAAATAATAGATTTGATAAAAAAGCTTCTAGTAAAAGATGGCGTTTTTATATCTGAATCCCATTACCTCCTTTCCTTATTACAAACGACACAGTATGACGCTATCTACCATGAACATCTGCGATATTACTCACTGACAAGCCTTGCCAATTTACTCAAAATGCACGGCTTTGAGGTTTTCTACGCCAAACAAATACAACCACATGGCGGATCAATCAGAGTATACGCTGCAAAAAAAGGACAGTATAAAGTATTGCCCTCTGTTAAAAAGATGCTGGAGATGGAAAAGGACAAAGTAAAAAATAAAAAACGATTTAAACAATTTAAAGACGATGTCGTCTTTTCAAAAATACGGTTATACGATTTGCTATTTAACTCTGTTAAAAAGAGACAAAAAATCTATGGTATTTCTGCCCCGTCTCGTGCAAGTACGCTCATTAACTACCTAGGGTTAGATGAAGATATTATTTCATGTGTGGTAGAGATCAAAGGCTCTCACAAAATCGGCAACTATATTCCAGGAACGCTCATCCCCATTTTAGATGAGGACAAACTATTTAAAGATCAACCAGAATACGCGCTCCTGCTTTCATGGCACATAGCAGACGAGCTGATGCCAAAACTTGTAAAAAAAGGCTTTAAGGGAGACTTCATTATTCCACTCCCCACCCCCAAAATTGTAAAAGGGAAAAAATATAGATAGCTATTATTTATTTCTTTCATACACAATGTACTCACCTACCATTGCTGTCTTATGATACTTTGTGTCTAGATACCTAAAGACTTCAGGTAGTCGTTGGCGGTTACTGATGCCATCAACAGCCCAGGCTTTTTGATTCTCAATGATATATTTAGGCGGGTTTCGTATAAGATCAGAAAGCAACTCGTATCGTTTCTCAAGTGGATTGGCGACAAAGGGTAAATCATATCTTGTTGGATTAACACGATCAAAAAGCATGTACAAAATTGGCTCATTGCTTATAATAAAAACTGTATCGTCTGCTGTTGTCTGCTGAAGAATATAATTTTGTATCATATTTAGTTGCTGTTTTTGGCTTGACGGTAGTGCTGTGGGACCAAAGCGAGGTGGGGTTTGCGTAAGTGTACTTATCGAAAACGGAATCTGTAATCTCTTAAAAATCTCTGGTCGATTTACCATAAGCAAACGGAGTACAAACAGAACAATAATACAAACTCCCACGACTGCAAAATTTTTTTCAATTTGTCTTGTTTTCTTTTGTCTTAGTATGCGAAACAATTTATCAAAAAAACAAGCAGCTAAAATAAGAAGTGGGCTGAGAACAAAGAAAAAATGTCCGATTCCATTTCTTGATAATAAAATGGTATAGAGGAGTATTCCGTATATAGTGAGAAGTACGATTTGCAGATCTTTTTTTTCATGTATTTGCAGAATAAATCGTATTGCCAAGTAGCCAATAAGCAACACGTAAGAAAACAATGCCCAATACAAAAGTGCATCCTTTGATAATATAAATTTTAGCAACAGGACTGGATCTGCTGTTACTGGCAACTGATTGAGAATATTTGGAAAGTTCTGACCGTTTGGAGAATTAATTCCAGACAATGATGTCATAATATCTAGTGTTCCTTGGAAATACGAAAACAACCACCCCTCATAGCCAGCCCAAAAAATAAAGCTAATACCGGCAGCCAGTACGCCTGCAACAAGCAAGCCTCCATTCGAAAAGACATCCTTGATATTGTTCTCCACCAACAGACGGATAAAGAAGAACAAGATAACAATCATTGCTGTGAATATCCCAATCTCAGGACTCACGAGAAAACAAATAACAAGGCTGATTCCGCAGAGAAAATACCACAACAGTCGCCCTGTTCCTACTGCCTTGAAAAGACTGAATAAAACAATATACCCCATTGCCTGCCGAAGATGCATAACTGGAAGTAAAACAAACAAAGCAATGGTTACATATCTCAGAATATTTTGTATTCGCAACTCCTTTAGCAACTGATTCACTATGAGAATTCCTACAACTGAACCGATCGTGAGGTATGCTTTTACAAGAAAAATTGATGGGTCTAATAACTTGAAAAATAAGAAGAGGGGCCAAGCGTACAGCGGACCGTAGGTAATATAGATGTCCTTAAATAAATATTTTCCGTGTAACATATGGTTCGCCCAAGCAGCAAATTGCCCTTCGTCAATGACATTGACGTCACCATAAAAGAGGCTACCCCCTGCTGTTGGTCCCAACAAAAATCCGACCAGAAAAATTACGGCAATTTCTGAAACAGCAATTAACGTTTTTTTCTTCGTAACCATAAAAGCAAGAATAAAACACTAAGCAATGTAACGAGTGGGAATCCGATAAAGAAGTACACGTAATCCAATTGTTTTGGATATTTATGCACTGTCAGCCAGTTAATAGCAGTTGTTTGCGGCATGGAAAAATGCACCGGTATCGTGCGAGCAATAAGAATAAAAACACAAAGTGAAACAAGTACTCCCCCACCGAATACGAGGACGTGCTGATACCATGGAACGTTGGATCTAATATATGCCGCCCATATCTTCCATTTTTCAAAAAAATTAGCCCAATAACCTTGTTGTAATTCTTGTCGCAAGAAATACAGGATTAGTCCAATTGTTGTCAAAAAAGTTATCGCTATTCCTAGAAAAAACGATTTCGGTTTGTAAACCAGCGAAGCCAGATGGTTTCCTTTGGGAACGTCGAGAGCGATAAATGGATTTTGGTTGAGAAGCTTTTCTTCTCTCCCATCTACTCTCGCTTCCCAACCAGGATAGTATGGCTGTTTTACGTAAATCCATTGATCAGACTGAGACGAAGTCTCAAAGATTTTTTCTTCTGGTCTTTGTATGCGTGTCGTTATTTTCCCGTCAAAGCCAATATCCCAAACACCAGGTACATTCCACAAATACACACTATTTCTATTCCACAGTAGTGTGTATGAAGTATTCATCTTGTCTCCATATAATAGTTCAAGATATGGTTCTCTTGATTTGTTCCCAAGCAGCGCAACGCTGTTATCAAGGGAAGCATTTGGAGATTGAAAAATCAATTGATACTCTTCGCCTGGATGCAATTCTGCCTGTTTAAACGTAACTGAATAAAACATATTGTCATTAATCTTCGTACAAGGAAGTCCTGACTCCTCTATTTTCTTGTTTGTTCGCATTTCTATAATAGTAATAGTAAGTAAACAGCTATTTTCCCGATTAAAGTTGGCAGTTAAGATTCTTATCGCTTTCAAATCTGAATGTGCGGGTTTGAAGTTCATTGCAATTCTTATGTTTTTTGAACTAAGAGCTAAACGGTTGCTATAATCTACCTGATTTTTTTGTCTTTCAAATCGTAGATCGTAATCTGAAATAACATAGGCGATACCCAATTCTCGCAAATGTTTCTCATTAACCGAATCAACTTTTTCCCAGTGGTTCCGATCAGGAAAAAGTCTATTAAATTTATCTTTAAATGCTCGCACCTCCAATACGTCGTAATTTTCTATATGCTCTAATCCGTAAGCGAGATTAAGATTTTGCGGCAACTGTGGATTCCCGACTTCCAAGATTGACCCTTTGGGAAGCTTTCGCAAAACAGTGATCAGTTCTGTTTCCGGATAGTACTCTCGTTGTGTGGTAATGGGATTATAGTTCCAAAAAAGCGCTAGTGTCTGAGCAAAAATTGGAATGAGTAGTACAAATATCGTTATTTTCGATTTCTTTATAAAAAGAAGCCAGAGGAAGAATAAAAAAAGCACTGTCGAAAAAAGCAACAACAAGAGATGTAATTGCAGGAAAGAAATAAACACAAACTCTCGTGCGGACGGAAAGCTAAAGACCAAAGGAAGTAAACCAATTGCCAACAATGTCACTCCGCAAAAGGGAACTAACAATAAAAACGCTCTCTTTTTCGCTTTCTGACTGAATACAATTTTTCTTTTTGACATATTGTCTAGTACGAGTGTTGCAATAACAGCAATACCAAACGCCATAATTCCTGAAAATCGATGATTTGCACTCAGTTTAAGAATTGGCAGTTTCGTTAACAGGTAGATTGGCCAGATTTTATAGACAATCCCAAATAACGCCACTGCAGTAACCGTCCAAAATGCGATTATTTTATTTTTGGCAAAATATCTCACTCCTCCAATCAACCCAATTAACAATACACAAATCCCGACATATCCCCCAATTGCTTCCTGGAAATTAGTACCTGTAATGGACCGGTAAAAATCCATATGAGGTGCGCCGAGCGAAAATGGCACAAGCAAAAGTGTAATACTTTGTAGGGGGAGAAAGAATGATTCCTGTACCTCTTGTCTATGAACTAAGGAATAGCTATTGAGAAAGTATTCCAAAAATGGCAATACCTGCACTGCGCCCAGGAAAAATCCTCCAGCAATCGCAACGAATGAAGCAAGTAACTTTTTTCGTTCTCGATGCAATCGGAACAAAAGATAGAAAAGATGAATGAGTGCAATATGAAAGAGCGTCTCAGGGTGTCCTCCAAATATTGCAATACAATACGTAAACGCGAGTAATACATACCAACGATGCACAGTAGTAATCTGCTTGATTTTTTCAGTTATGAACAGCAAGAGCGGAAATAATATAAATACATTTGTATGGGGCCACTGCAGCCATACAAACGAAAAAGCGGAAAACATTACAACTATTCCCCCAAGCAAAGATATATTCTTCGAGCATCTGAGGGATTGAAAATAAAGAAAACTGAAAAATAATAGGAGAAAAAGCTTTAAAAAATGTATAAGATACAGGCTCACATGAACAGGTAACAAATAATAAAAAAAGTTCAGCGGATATAAAATAGCTGATTGCATATTTGCAAAATATGGAGCTCCTTTGCTGTTATCCTCATTCCAAAGAGGGAATTCCCCCCGTTGCAATCGTGATTTTGTATACTGCCTCCACGGCTCAAATTGAAACACAGGATCTCCAAGCAACGAGTTCTGAGGCCTCACCCACTCCTCCTCACGAAACGAAGGTAATGTACCCAAGATATCAGCTGGGAGAAAGATGTTTGGTAAAACAAAGGAGGCGACAACTAAAATAATCAATAGAGCAATAAAGAAACGATTACTATTTTTCATGCCTGACAACGTAATGAATATTATTTGAAAACACTACCTTCTCTTTTTTGGGGATTTCTCGCTTATCAACGTAAATGGTGTATATTATTGGCGCTTTATCGCTTATTATTATACCTTTCCACAATGCAAGATATTTATAGTTATCAATACTTGATTGAAACTTTGAAAGAAACCCGCCTCCTTTTAGCTGCACACTCCGATTTTTCGCATCAGAAACAATAAAATCTGTAAGTTTTAGCTGCTCTGACAGTGCTGGTCCTAATCCATACGACCAACCAGGTACTGTGGCGCCATTTGCATACTGCGTTTCGAGAAAGTAGGAATGACGCAGGATAAAAGCCACATTGATTATGACGATGATGGCAAAAAGCAAGAGGCTTACTTTTATCTTTTCCATAAGCTTGTAAAACATATAACCAATGAGAATAACAATTGGCGGAAAAACAAGAGGAAAGTACGCTGTGCCGGGTGCCGCGTGAATAAAAAATCCAAACAATGACACCAGTATCCAGAGGAGGATAAGAGTGAGCGGGAGAACTTTATTTCGATTAAGTGTTTTTTTTCTTTGTTTGAGAAGCACAATAAGCAAGATACCTAGCAACAACAGGACAAGAAAAGGAAATGAAGGAAACACGACTCTTACAACTTGTTCCGCAATTGTCTGCAATGCGCCAGGCGCGTGTATTGTAGTTGACTGACCAGATACTGTTAAGCCAAAAAAGAGCCGAATTCTATTTGCTACCCATAATGCAAATCCAACTGTCTGCTTAAATCCATGAGTTAAATCATAAAGAATGAATGGAAGGATTCCTAGTGAAAACCCAAGCGCTCCTCTTGCTACTTCCGACCGCTTAAAACGTTTCCTAAAAAGGATGATTACGAGAGCGAGAAGAAAAAATAAAACGCCATTTGACAATTCCAGCTGGAACAATAGCCCAAGCATGAAGAACATGAGAAATATGAAGTTTGTTTTTCCTTGTAAGACTTTATATAGCAGTAGGAAAAAAAGGCAGGCAAAAAACGGTATTGACGATGTATGATATGGCATTCTCGCGCTAATAACAATAAGAGGAGAGGTCGCGTAAAGCAACGCAGACAACAAGCCAACTTTCGTATTTAAGTACTCTGCACCTACCCTATAAACAAGATACGTACTCGCAGTTCCAACTACTCCATAAAAAACCGCGGGTGCAACAGGATGAAATCTGCCAACGAATAATGATAATGTGATAAAATAAATTGAAAGCGGGCCTTGATGGAGCCAAACGACAGATGAAGGGATGCCAACGAGCGGAATATTTCCTGTCAATAGCATATCCCGCGCTGCAAGATAGTCCCGGCCAAAGTCGCCAATAAACATCATTAGACTATTGATCTTATACAGATTAAGAAACCCTGATAGGCCCAGAATGAAAATGAGTAACAAAAATGAGGCTCGCATACTTCGAAGGAATCCATGATTTTTTTTAAATAGCTTTTTTTTCATGAGCATGTAAGCTGCGCGAATTTCTTCTGCACGACTGGCTTCACGTATTGCGAATATATGCGCTTAGCGTCTTCTCAAGTGGCAAAATCACCTTCTCCCACGACCAAAACTTATCAACATGCAATATCCCTTCCTCTCCCATTCTCGTGGCCTCAGTAGGATTTTCGATAAGATATTTTATTTTTCCTGCGATTTCCCGAGGATGGAACTCAACTAAAAATCCTGTTTTGTTGTTGATAACTGTTTCTCTGTGTCCACTGATATTTGTAGCAATAATTGGTACGCCACACGACATCGCCTCAAGCGGCACTAATCCAAATGTCTCAAGCCTACTAAGGCACAAAACCGCAACAGCACTATTATAGAGACTGACCAACTCCTTATCTGACAATCGGTCTTCATTGCTCTTTTTCCAGGAAACAACCAAAAGTTTTGGCCTTTTTTTTGCCGGGATCAATTTTATCGCCTGCTGGGCAAGATTATACCCGTCTGTTACAACATCCTTCCCTCCGACAAAGATAACGGTATTTGTTTTCTTTGTCTTTTTTTTCTTAAATACAGCGTTATCAATTCCTGGATACGAAATATCTGGATAGACGTCATACGCTTCAATCATGCGTTCGCGAATATGCAGACAACTCGCGAGATGATGATCTGCTGCTCTTGTATTTGTCCTATCTATTTTTTTTCGTATATATCGTGTCCCTTCCTCATAAAGCTTCTTTGTCAATCCTACGCTGTCTTTGAACCGTAACGCGTATTCATAAACAATTCGTAATGGTTCCTGACAATAGTACGCAGACGGCGTTTTTAAGTATCGCAGTAAAAAGGGGGCTTGGGTAAGTTTATCCGGGTGAGCAAATACTATATCATAGCCGCGGCTATCAATATCTTTTGCTATTTTTTTGTGGAGACTTTTTAACTTAAAAAATGTATAGGCATCGTTTTGAAGACGAGACGCGATCTTTAAACTTCTCTTTTTTGACTGTCCGGGATAGGTAAAAATAGCATTGGCAAAGGGTGATGCATCAAAGATATCAATCTTTGTATCTGTCGTATATACATCAACCGTATGTCCTCGTTTTGCCAGACCTTTTACCTGCTCATAAACAACGCGTTTTGCACCGCCAAAATTGAGATTATAAAATAAAGCGATTTTCATAGAAGGTATCAAGCATGGATATTTTGTCTTGCTATTATAGCATTATCTCTATGAAAGGGAGTGTTTCTGCAAGACAGAGTAGACATTGTAGACTATATATGGCGCTACAACAATTGTAGCGGTGAGTGCAGCGTATCCCGCCCCGACTAATCCAAACCTTTCAATGAAAAAAAATATCGTTCCCATAAGAACGAAAAAACTAAACATGCTAACCTTTGAGACAATATCCTGTCTTTTAAGAGCATAAAAGAGAGGCTGAGCGGTGTTAGAAATAGCTCGTATTACTCCGTACACCCCAAGCGCTTGTAATACCGGAGCAGCACTCATCCACTTCGGACCAAGTACAAAATAAATAATTTGTGATGGAAAAAAGAAAAATATGAATGCAGCGGGTAGTAATAGTGCGCTGATTAAGCACACCATTTTGATAAACCCTTTTCTCAATCTCTCTTTTTCATCAACTATTTTTACATATATCGGAAATGTCACTTTTGATATTACGTCGCTTCCCTCGGTAGTCGGGAGCATCGAAATTCTATAAGAAGTGTCGTACAGTCCAAGAGCCGTCATGCCAAGCAATTTACCAACCACGATATCGTCTGCATTTTCAAATAAATAATTAAATATACCAGCAAGCGTCACCCACTTTCCTTTTTTTAAAATCTGGAGAAATATATCTTTACGAAAATGAAATTTCGGCCGGGGTTTCACAATATAAAAAGAAAGAATTACCTCAAGTATTACCCCGCCGATAAATCCAATAATTATCCCTACTGGTGATTGAAGAAGAAATGTAAACAATACTGCCAAACCTGCATCGACAGTATAAATAGCAGATCGGTAATAAAATTCTGAACGAAATTGGAGTTCTTTGTGAAAACGAATAATAGAAGGGTTGATGAACCCACGTATGAGCGGGACAAGGCTTATCAACTGAATGAGAAAGACAGCATCAGGTGCGGAGAAAAAAGCAGCGATCAAAGGTGCAGCGATAAAGATAAAAACAGATATGAGGAAACCTCTGACAATGGAGATTATCCATGCAGTATTTACGACACGATCGACTGAATGTTTCTCCTGCAACAAAAGTACATTAATCCCAGTTTCAGTGATGATTTCGGAAAAGACAAGAACAAGTGACGCTATACCAAATAATCCAAGCTGGGATGGAGTAAGAATTCTCGCGATAATAGCGAGTCTTACTAGTGAACCCAGTCGAATGAATAGACGAGACGCGCCGAGCCAAGAAATTCCGCTTAATGTTGCTTTTGTATATCCCATAACGACTTAATAAAACCATACATTGTCCCGCAAATGACAGCAATATCTGCAGTAATCTGCAACAGGGGTAATATAAGAAACGCTCTGTTGTCTCGAACATAATGATAATTTTTTAAAATTGCCCAGAATACATATCCTAACAACAGGAGAAAAAATAGATAAGCGCTTAATATATTCGACAACACAAATAGCAATAGTATAGATCCAATGACGTAGCGTAAGAGTAATATAATTACCTTAGATCGAACAATACTCGCTTCTGCGTCTCCCAGTGCAAAACGAAAAAACATGATAAATGCTTGTATGAGATTATTTCTTGGCTGCCAGTACACTATTGCATCTTGCTTAAAAACTATCCGAGCGTGCACTGACTTCAATTCTTTGGCAAAGACATAATCCTCATTATGTGGCAATACCTCATCAAATCCTCCCGCTTTCTTCCAGATGCGTTTGCGCAAAGCCATTGAGCGCGTTGCAGGAAGGAAAGTAGCAGGATTAAGCTTGTCCGGCATAACCAATACGAACGGCACCAGACATTCTTCAAAAACAGTTTTTGGTTTTGCTGCATAGTATCCTGCAACAACATCAACACTCGGATCTACAAATGGTTCAGATATCCGCTTTACCCAATTCCTATCCAACGTACACCCAGCATCAGAAACCAAAATAATATCTCCACTCGCTTGCTGAATTCCCTCATTTCTCCCAACCGATCTGTTCCCGCTCTTTTGCAAAACTTTAAACTTTAAACTGGAACTTTTGATTTTGCTTGCCCCTCGAAGTCCCGCTGAGCGGGACGAAGTGGGGAAATTTGACATTACCGACAACGTCTTGTCGGTACTCCCTCCGTCAACGACTATCACCTCATCTGGTTTTTTCGTTTGTTTAACAACAGACTCAAGAAAAGCCATAATTGTCCCTTCCTCATTCAAAACAGTTGTTACAAATGACACCTTCATATTTGCTTAAGAATATGGATTTCGTCTATTATAGCAGCATGCTTGAGCCATACCGTATGGTTGTCGTCAATATCATCGGAGTAATGACTGTATTTTTAGGAAGCATGGCATACCGATATATCTTTCCCAAAAAACAAATACCGCTTTTTATCCTCCTTATCATAATTTCCATCCTACCTACTCTCAGCATTTTACGTCCTGGAACATATGAAAGCGGCGACTTTAATGTGCATATTTATCGGGCAATGGCATATTACGACTCGCTAAAAGAAGGAATTATTATTCCATCCTGGGCAGGAGATTTAAACGCGACATATGGATATCCACTTTTTATTTTCAATTATCCGCTCCCTTACTATGTCATAAGCTTCTTTCATTTCCTGGGATTTTCATTCATCACTAGCATGAAATTATTCTTGGCGACAAACTTTCTCCTCTCAGGAATTTTTATGTATTTTTGTGCAAGAAGACTTCTTAAAAATAACCTTGCTGCTTTTGTAACTGCAATTTTTTATCAATTTGCGCCATACCACTTGATAGATTTGCATTTTAAAATTGTCATCGGCGAAATCATGATTTTTACTCTGCTCCCGCTTGTATTTTTCTTTTTACAAAAACTTTGGGAGGAAAAAACTGGCAAATGGTTTATCCTGACCTCTCTATCTGTAGCGCTTCTTATCATGAGCCATGTTGTGCTTGCGTTTTTTGCAATCGTTCTCTTGTCTTGTTATGCAGTCTTTCTCTCATTCAGCTTGAAAAAAAAACAGGTACTTCTTCTTGCTCTTTCCACTTTCATTTCTGGAAGCATCCCTACTCTCTATATATGGTTAACGCCGTTTTTTCTCGCACAATATACTATTGTTAGTCAATACAGTGGCTTCAGTTCTTTTCCTCAAATCTGGATGCTCCTTTTCTCTCCATGGAGAATAGGATTGCTTTTCCAAGGGTCACGTGGCGAGATCTCGTTACTCATAGGATATGCACATATTCTTGTTGTCATCATCCTCCTCATATTGTTGCTGCGCAAAAAAATTTCCAACAAACATAAATACCAGATTACCTTTTGGCTGTTTGCCTTTATCTCACTCATTTTTTTTATTACAGAGTATTCAAAATTCGTATGGGGCATGCTGCCGTTTCTCAGTTCTACTGGGGGATCACATCGCCTGCTTCTTCTTACTGTTTTTGCCTCTTCAATTTTAGGAGGGTATTTGAGTTTCTATGTATTGAAGAAGCAGATCTTTCTTTTGTTACTCATTGGACTTACGATTTTTTCGACAATATTAAATTGGGGACATCGCCGAGTTATTCCTGAAATTAGTGACCAAAACCTTATTCATAATCTATGGAAAAGTACGTCAGAAGCAGAAGGACATTGGTACGCTAACTCTAAATGGAAAAATAAAAAAGATCCATGGTTTGCAAAGCTCCCCCCAGCTCATCTAGAGACTATAAAAAACTTTGCAGAAATAAAAGAACTACAGCGAAGTTCTACAATACACACATATATTCTCTTTGCAAAGACGCCAACAGTACTGAGAGAAAACACCTTGTTTTTTCCAGGTTGGCAAGTTTTTGACAACAATAAACTAATTAACATAGATCATGATGCAGAAGGCGTAATACGCTTTCAACTTCCTAAAGGGATTCATTATATACAAGTAATATACGAAGATGTTCTAGTTTTAAGAGTTTTAAAAAAAATAAGCATGCTTGGATTTTTGAGCCTGTTAGGGTATCTCTTGTTTCATTTCTTAACGAGGTTTTCAAGCAGAAGTAAATTACTTAAAAAAACGTAGTCTGAGTAATGTGAGGAGAGCTTCTTTTACTTCTTTTGCGTTTAAATTTGATTTTGATACGGATTTAAAGTGAATATTGATTGGGACTTCTTTTAACACAAAACCTTTTTTGAAGCACAAAAACGCCGCCTCTGAAAGGACAATATATCCTCGTGATCGAAATTTCTGAGAACAAAGAAACTTAACTGTATTTCTTGAGTAACATCGAAATCCGTCTGTATAGTCACTGATTGGAATACGTAATAACAGTTTCGCCAAAGTGTTTATTGCATGGCTCATAAGTTTTCGCTTCATGCTCCATCCAGTTACTTTTGACCCAGGTAAATAACGGGATGCGATCACAACATCTGCTTTTCTGCACGTATCTACAAGTTGTTTTATATATTTCGGGTTGTGACATAAATCCGCATCCATTTCAATAAAATATTTTGCATGTTTATTTTTTAACCCCTCGCTGAACCCTCGCATAACAGCTGATCCCCTTCCCCCTTTTTTCTTTCTTACGACTACCCGAACTTTTTTGTCTTTTCTAAAGCGAGCCTTCACAAGATTGGCAGTGTTATCGGGAGAGTTATCATCAACAATAATTATTTCAGCATCCGGCACTTCGGATTTAATACTAAGAATTGCTTGAACGACTCCATTTCGCTCGTTGTATGTTGGAATGACTACTTCTATGACGGAATTCATTGGACACATTACGTTGGTAGTATTGTAACATTAGGAAGAGGAATAATAAATTTGCTACCAGATTTAATAAGTTCCTTTTCTCGCTTCATAAAGCTAGAAATAAAACTATATGGGAGTGCAAGTAAATAATCCGGTTTTGCTTTCCTCATTGTCATTTCATCTTTAATTGGGATATCTGCACCAATGATGTATTTACCAAACTTGAATGGATTTGAGTCTGCAGCCGCTTCTATGTCTTTGCTTGATACCCCGCAATACTGAAGAATTGTATTGCCTTTGGTAGAAGCACCATAAATCCAAATGTTTTTCTTTTGCGATTTGATCTGTTTTATGAGTGTCAGTAAGTCCTTTTTTGTTTTTTTAATACGAGTCATAAAGTCATGATATGTCTGAACTTTGTTAACCCCAAAATTTGCTTCATCCTGCAAAACTTTCAAAAGCCTCTTTGATTTTTTGAGCCTCTTGTTATTTTTTTTCTTCACAAATATTCGAAAACTCCCTCCATAGACATCATTCAGCATGACGTCGAATACTTCTAGTCCAGTATTATTCATAATCCATTCCATATTATGCGTTGTATAATATCCCACATGCTCATGCACGATATTATCATACATATTAGTCTGAAGCATAAGCGGCAAATAGGCCATTTGAATAACCCATACTCCATCATTACTAAGACATGCTTCCACATCGTTAGAAAACGTTATTGGGTCAGATAAATGATAAAACATTGCAATGCTAAAAATTAACTTTGCTTTTTTATCTGTGGTTGCATAATATATTTGTTTATTAAAAAAACTATTTATATACTGATATCGATGAGATGTAAAAACTTGTTTTATATTTTTTGCTGGATCAATAGCTAAGAGATCTAATTTTTTTTCTCGAAAAAAAGAAAGAAGTGTTCCATCGTTACCACCTATATCAAGGACAATATCTTCATCTTTTAGATCAACATGTGGGAGAGCAGTATTTACAACATCATGTAAAATTGCGGACATTGAAGAATTTGTAGAGCTTGAGAATGGATATAACTCATACATTGATTCGAGATTTATATTATGTGCCAATTGAAGAATCCCGCAGGTATCTTTATTCTTTTTACACAACACTAAGTCAAGTGGATATTTCTTCGCATCTTTACGATACTGTAAATCTGTTGGGAAAACCGAGGAAAGATATTGGCGTCCAAGATCAATGCATGGGAGCAATGACCTATTGTGACAAATTCTGCATGCATCAATTTTCATTGCCGTATTCATGTGTTATACGCTCGATTTCTTTTTCATTTTCTTGTCTAAATAGGATAACACTTCTTTTGCATCTGGAAAGCCAGGCGAGGGATTTTGCACTTCTTGAATATCAATACGCCCTTCAAATGCTACAGAAAGTTTCAAATGTTTTACAATTTCTTCTAAAGATATTGCATTCTTTGCTCCAACTTCCCTGATACCTTTTTTATCAAGATTCTGGGCGATCCACTTACAGACAAATGCAAGACTTGCAAAACTATACCTGCTTTTTTCACTGACATACACTTTATTCCCATTAATGATATCAATAAGTGCGCCTTTGTTGAGGGTATCTGCATATAATGCGGTTAATCTGACTATTAAGTTTTCGTCAAAGTTGCAGAGAGTCTCTGCTGCGGCTTTATGTCTTCCATACATTAAATTTTGCTCGGTTCGGGCAGAAATTGTGCTTATCTGAATAATCTTTTTATATTTCCAATCGTATAGAATATCTGCTGTTTTTTTCACCGTTTCAACAAAATCTTTCTGAGGGTTATTTTCAGCCCAAAAACGGGCGGAAGGCATCGCGGCGTTAATAACAATATCAAACTTACGTTTTTTCCAAAAAGAATAGTTCTTACGAATAACTGCTTCTACCCTGAGCGATGTATCTTTACATAACTCTTTAAAAAGAGCACTGCCCACATGTCCGCTTGCTCCAATTAATGCGACGCGTTTCATGATATGAGGATGAGGAATCTAAATTATATCTATTCGTACTATTGGTGTCTTACAGTCATCCCACGGTTTTGTTAAAAGAGCGATGGCAGTAACGGGTGTTATAGCTTGAAAAGCGTGCGCTACCCCGGCAGGAGTCCGCACGCATGTTCCTTTGCTCATGTGGACCACATTTTCAGGAGTTCCTCTTTCTTCTTTATAAACCATAGCACCTGCGCCTTCGACTACCAAAAAATATTCAACAAATTCTGGGTGATAATGATTTCCGCGGATTATTCCTGTATTAAAGTATAGAAGATTAAATTCTTTAATATCATCCTCTGCCACCCAGGTAAAAATTCCGCCGCGGCCATCAAGTAGAGTTTTTATGTTACAGTTAGGTAGTAATAGTCTAGGCTTTTCTCTTTTCGCCATAGCACATCAACAAAAACAGCACAAGTATAGCAAGAGGCCATAAAGATTGCAATTAAAATAGTAATAAGGTCCCAGCACCAAGCTGCTGAGAACTGGTGGCTAAACTACACTCAGAATGACACAGGAGAAAATTGATTACGCCTACTCGACCAAAGCTGCAAATAGGTATCTGTGAGGCGTTCCCATGTTTGTTTTTGTGTCCACAAGAAACCCTTTTTTGTTTTTTCAAAAGCAACGTGTTGGTTCTGAATATGAAAGACGATTTCGTCAGAAAGCGCATTATCGTCCTTGGTAATTGAAATAAAATCTGAAAAAGGTGTCATGAATAAGTAATCTTTTTTAACGGTGTTATTGTACACAGCAAATACAAATCTTTTTCGCGATAGTGCTTCAAGAATTCCTAAATAACGGGAGGTAAAAACAAAGTGAGATCTCAAAATATATTTATCCATGTCAGAGACAAACCCCGTAAATTTAGCAGACAGCTTGTTTTTCTGACAAAAGTGCTCTGCCTCTTTTCTCTTGCTGCCATCTCCAAGAACGATTAGGTTGACAGCAAAGCCTCTTATCTGGACAACCTGCATCGCGCGAAGATAGACCATTATTCCTGTCTCTTCTTCCAGTCGCCCGACAAATACAAAAGATATTTTTTGTCTTGGCTCTATTTTCTGATATGATGCCTTCTCATTAATCGGGATTATACCTCCATAAGAAATAAAACTTGGTTTTGTATTGTACCACTTCCTCAAAAACTCACCGATACAGATATTGCCTCGAGATAATTTCTCTGCGATTTTATGCATAAGAATTGAGCGTTTACTCGGAACCTCATTGCCTTCGTATCCGTGAAATGTGGTAAATACTTTTTTTGTCAGGTAAAAAAAGCGAAATGGCAAATACCAGAAAAACACATCATGACAGTGGATGATATGCGCATTTCGCATCAGTCGCTTGTGTCGGATGAGCCACTGCCAGATGGTAAATTTTTTAAGCCACACATTTTTCCCAACAGGAATCCTATAGACTTCAATTCCTTCAGATTTCTGATGCTCTGCCGAATCATCATCAAATTTCTCAGTCACTATCGTCACCTTGTGCCCCCGCTCCACCAACTCGCGGCTCACCTCATACACATGCCTCTCCACCCCACCAATGTGAGGGTAAAACAGCCTCGCCAAAAACAAAACCTTCATGTTGTTATATATTTCTTAATAGGAAAATTCATAATTCTTAAAATACACTCGCCCATTATTGCCATAAGATTACCGTGATATTTTTGGAAGAATTTAAACCTGCTTTCTTCAAAAGTTTTCTTAATCCATTTGTTATCTTTTGTACTCCTTCCTATTAAATGAATAACTCTTGCATCGGGGAAGTATAAAATTTTATATCCTAATTTTTTTATTCTGAAGCAGATATCAGCTTCTTCAAAGTACATAAAGAATCGTTCATCGAAACCGCCTGCTCTCTCAAATACTGATTTTTTAATTACCATACAAGCTCCCCCAACGAAGCCTACTTCATTCTCTTTTTTTGTATCCATGTCACCTAACCAATATCTTTTGGAAAACTTGTTATTTGGGAAAAAGCTATTAATAAAAGAAAACGCAAAAAGAGCATCCGGCAAAAAAGGCTGCCCATTATAGCTCTGAAGTACTCTGCCACTCTTACTAATCATTTGTGGACCAATTACACCGATTCTCTCATTCTTTTTTATCCTCTCAGTAATCAGCTTGATTGAGTTCTCAGTAAAAATCGTATCCGTGTTAGCAATAAGCAAAATATCTCCTTTTGCAGCTTTAGCCGCTTGATTCATTGCTTTGCCATATCCTTGATTATCGGTGTTTATAATTAACTTAACACTAATACGGGAATTCAGTTTTGGAAGCTTTTTGGTTGATGCATTGTCTACTATTACTATCTCATACGGAAAGCTATTGATTGCTCTTTTAATGGAGTTTGTGGAGTCTAATAACTCTTCTGGCGTATTAAAGTAAACATATAAGACTGAAAGCATTTTATAATTGACTATTTATGGAGCAGATCTATTAAGCCTAATACAAGTAAAAAGCCTATTACCATGCCACGTTGAAGGATCGAGCAAGGAATGATAGTTGCAATACCCCGCAGAAGTAGCATAATGATGCTAGCGACCTGATCTTGGTCTTGATAGTTTCCCTGCTATCATACCAGAAGTTGCCCTTTGCTGTGAAGAAAAAGGCCAGACGGCCAAAATCGAAATTTTCGAGCAATGTACTGCTTATCGCGGGAATCGTACTAATCCTCATTTTCATTCTCGACGAATACTATCAGAACAGCCCGTCATTCTATAACTTGGTTAATTCCAAAATTGGCTCGGGCGATGAGCTGAAAGATCGCAATTGCAATAGTTTTAAAACGCAAGCAGAGGCACAGAAATTTTTTGAAGCCGCTGGGGGTCCACAGAAAGATCCGTACAACCTCGACAAAGACGGCGACGGGACTGTCTGTGAGGGGTTACCCTAGGTGTAGCCCCTAGGATGCAAAAGATACATCTATAAATTATCATCTCGGGCCTGCATGGCAAGTAACCTCTGCGCTGGGCTGTCAGCTTCACCAGGAAAAGGAGGTTCTTGTAGTATTTTCAGTTGCATTGGATTGGGACGCAAAGGAGAATCGGGAGATGATCTGTCAAATGTATTTCCACTATCTCTCTCAAGCATACTTGGAGTATAGCAAGAAAAATTGGGTAGTTCAACTATAGGACTTCTAGATTTTTGCTATAATCTCTTTGTGTCAAAGCTGATAACTGTAAGCACATTTAATTCCCGTTTGGAAGCGGAGGTCGTGAAGGGGCTTCTTGAGACGCATGGGATAAAATCAATCATCATGGCAGATGATGCAGGCGGCATGCGCCCTTTCCCCATCGCCTATGTCCAGGGAGTGGAGCTAAAAGTGCTTGAAAAAGATCTCAAAAAGGCAAAAAGAATTTTAGACGAGAGGTGAAGAAGTCAATAGATGTTACCTTTATTTTCCGAGCCCAGGAATACCTGCAGGATATACAGCTCTGAGACCTGCCCGCATCCGTCTTGCCCAATTCGCTTGGGATTCTTGCAAGAGGCGATCAAGCACGTCATGGTTGGCTCGCCGAGTTCGCGCTGTAAAACTTCCGAGTAACATGTCCCCATCTATGGACTCACGAAGCCGGATTCTCCCATAAACAGTACACGTTGTTGCTACAGCACCAATATTTCCTCTCCCCGTAGTGACAATATCGCGCACAGCTAAAAATGACATTGCTTTCACGTCTTCCCTTTCACGCTGCCTTAGGTCTATAATGGATCTATCTTCAGGGATAATAATGGCCTTATGATTTTCAGTCGTCTTCCCCCAATACCCTCCCTTTCTCTGCTCCCTGCCCAATAGATCCGGAAGATATGCTGAAACGGTCGGAGGTATGATGCGCATTTCATCACCAGCCTGATCGAGCATTAGCTTAAGCGCAATAGCATCAACAACACCCGCAAACCGGGTAAGGTTATCAACTTCCACGACAGTTCCGATTTCTATATCTTGTGTAGCAGCTGCTCGAAGGAGATCACTGAGCTTCATGACTCGCGCAGCAGATGATTCGTCTCCTGGATGATCAAGTAATAGATTTTCTGGCGTTCCCATGGCAAGAAGTATATCAAAAATGAAGGTAATTCTCAACTATAGGACTGTATTGTGTCTCATCAATATCAGGGTGGAGTGCTTGTGTTACAATTTCACTGTCTATGAAATATAAATTTGCTCCCGCTATGGTAAATAATAACCAGACAAAGTGGTATGACTACTTTGTTGATGCTTTTTTTGTAGGAAAAAACCTACAGAATAAAACGCTCTCATTGATTACTCTTGAAAAGAAAAGCAAAAGCAAAGCACCTTTCTGTTGAACTCATACAATCACCTGCTGAAAAGCTGCCATTTGCAGATAATACATTTGATGTTATATCGGTAAACCTAAGAATTTTATTTGGAAAGTCATATTATCGCTTGAATCGGTAGTCGAGCCAAAAGAATATATTAAAGATAACCTCTCAGGAAAAATTCCAAAGCTTATGGAATATGCGGGTTTTTCAACAAAAGAAATCAGAAACCTTATTAGGAAGTCACCCGCAAGAGTGTCTTGATGCAATACCTATAGACAATAATGAATAAAGAGCCGTCAATTTAAGCATTTGAATCTGGTATAGTATAATCTTCTTCAGAAAAGAAACGATCTATGGTACTTCCAGGTGAAAATCCACTGCCTGATTCTGCTTTTAAGACGCCTCAAAGCTTGCGTGAAGCTCCTCGACACGTGGCAATTCCTCTAATGACTACTGTATTTGACCATGAAATTCATCTCCTTATGGGATTTCATCGGACAACAAACCTCGATATGTATCAGATGTTAGTATCAGCTGCCGAGAAACAGCGTCTTTTATGGACAGATGCAAAATACACAGCAGCTATTGAGGCAAGCGCATATCTTTTCCAGTATCCGCAACTACTTTTCATAACTCCTGAATTCCCACAATGCTATCGTTTCTTACGTACAGCAGAGCTGATGGGAGAAATAGGAAGAGGAGGAGAGACATTGCTTGTTGGATCAGGAAATACGCTTCACGAGCTATTGGGACTCTATCTTTCTCCACCTCCTGAAGAAATGCTACGTAGTTATTATGAGACAGATATGGAGAGATTTTATCCCGGCGCTAAGACCAACGATGCACTCAATGCATTCGAGACTGATGAACAACCAATTGAATTACCCCTGCTTCCGGGAAAAGCCCATGCAATAGAGCCGAACCCTTCTGCTCTTGAGGCAGTGAAGCACACGAGAAAATATATAACATTTCCTGATGAAAAGCTGACATATTACCCGATAACGATAGGAGAAGCGCTTAAGACAGCATTGATCCCGAAAGACTTAGATACCGTACTCTGGTATCGTGCAGACCCTGAAATATTTATATCGGCAAAAGGAAAGCCACACAAACCATTCTCTACGTATGAAAATCGTAGAAATATCAGTCAGATTTTACGCCCTTTATGTAACTCTTTACGGGATTATGGATCTTTTATCTTAACTGTAGGAATCGGGAACTCGCAATTGGAGGAAGATGTGCGGTTAGAGTTCATGCGAGCATTAGAAAAACGGCTGCCATCAATGGACTTATACCCGACGCCAAATATTCCGCTTGTTTTTCAGGAACTAGAAGATAAGTTTTTGTTTGATTTTGATACAGGAAACATTGGTGGACTTGTCGCTTATAAATGGGGTTAGTCTCGTTCGTGAACGAATATTAGGTCTCATCGAAAGCTGGTTCCAATCCCCTCGATAAACCCATATTTGGGAATCTATTTCTGGGAAGCTAAAATTACTTAATATTTTCAAATTCTCCGCGGGTTTTATTTCCATGTGGGCTCTTTTTGAAAAAATCCGAACTTCCTTTCGCGAAAATCGTTAAATTGTTAGCTCGCGGAGTTTATCCCGCTATACTGGACTCGCGCTTTCCTACCTTTTTCTCAAAAAGTCGGTTCGAACTACACTTTATTCAATCGGCAGCTTTTTTGCCAATTCAAAAAGTGCTTCGCAGAGGTCTTTTCCCTCGTCCCGCCCTTTCTGCGGGACTCCGACTCGCTGCAAAATCCAATTTGGTGGACCCTAGAAGTCTCGAACTTCTGACCTTTGCAATGTGAATGCAACGCTCTACCAACTGAGCTAAGGGTCCAAACTTTCACTCATCTTAGCAAAAACTCCTCTCATTGACAAATGAGGCTATTTCACGAATAATAGAAAGGTATGTTCGTCGAAGTCCTAAAGAAGATTTGGGCTTTTTTTATAGATACCTTGCAGACTATTCTGCTTGCGTTTTCGGTCTTTCTCATCATCTACATGTTCCTTTTTCGCCCATTCCAAGTGTCAGGACTGTCGATGTTTCCCACATTTCATGATAAGGAGTATATTCTCACCAACCTCATCATCCTTCGCTTTGAAGATCCAAAAAAAGGTGATGTGATCGTCTTCCGCGCGCCGAATGATCCTGATAAAGAATTTGTTAAACGCGTTATTGGAGAACCAGGTGATACTGTAGAGATCCAGAACGGCCGCGTCTTTGTCAATGGCGATCAACTCGATGAATCTTCATATCTTGATGAGAGCGTCAGAACAACAGGCGGAGCATTTCTCTCAGAAGGAGACGTCAAAGTAGTACCGGCTGATGCGTATCTTGTTATGGGGGATAATAGGCCTCAGAGCTCTGATTCGCGAGAATGGGGATTTCTGAAAAAACGCGGCGTTACCGGAAAATCATTTGTCGTCTACTGGCCAGTCAATAAATTCCACCTCGTGAAGAATCCATTCAAGACTTAGGCTGAAGTCGCAACCGAGACTTCTCCCGATTCCTTGGACTCATCAGGATCACCTTCTGAAAGAATTTTGTAGATTCGTTTTAATTTCTCTGTCGTCATACTCGCATCACCTTTTATAAGAATAGTGAGGCGTGCGAGTTTACTCGTCTGAAAGATTTTTACATCGTCAAAGCTATACTTTGTCTGAATCTCCTTTGCCATTGCGTCCTGCTCCGGTACCCATAACCGTTGCTTGGCATGAGAGATTTCTTTTTTCTGCACATCCCCTTTTATCCGCCTCGCCAACTCTTCGGTCTGGCGGACGGTTGCATTATCGCGCAAGATCTTTTTAAAAAGCTCAAGCATTAGTTTCGGATCGCCGAGTGAGATAAGGGGTCTTACGTGCCCTTCGGTAATAACGCCAGCGACGAGTGCGTCTTTTATCGCGTCAGGAAGGGAAAGAAGGCGGATGGTATTAGAAACTGTCGGAGCACTTTTTCCAACCCGTTTTGCAACCTCATTTGTGCCTAGGCCAAACTCATCAATCAACCGCTTGTAAGCGAGTGCTTTTTCAATGGGGTTGAGGTCCTCACGCTGTACATTCTCAACAATTGACATCTCAAGCATTCCTTGAGGTGTTGTCTCTTTAATGACAACAGGCACTTTTAGCATTCCCAAGATTTTTGCAGCTCTCCAACGCCTCTCTCCCGCGATAATTTGATATCCAGCCGGCGTTTTTGCCACCACGATAGGCTCAAGAATACCTTGCTCACGAATAGATTCAACAAGATCGGTAAGGGAGTCCTGGAGGACGACACCACGTGGCTGTAGTGGATTTGACTGCAATTGATTTGTTTCTAATTCGTAGATTCTACTATCTGTTTCATTCATGGGCTACGTCAATATATTTTTTGCCGCGAAGATTTCTGAATTGCACAGTACCCTCATCAAGCGCGAAGAGAGTATAGTCCTTCCCCATAGAAACGCCTGTTCCTGCATGGAATTTCGTTCCTTTTTGTCTGACTAAAATATTGCCAGGAAATGCTTTTTCTCCGCCAAATAATTTGACGCCCAGTCTTTTGGCAACTGAGTCTCTATTTCCTCTTACTGATCCTTGTGCTTTTGTATGTGCCATATGTATGTGTGAAAATTTCCTTTATATTACGCTAACTTTTCACAGATGTCAACCCCCTTCAATTTCACCCCGCTAAGCGGGGTTTCACTCAGGGTTGATCCTGAGCTCTTCGAGTCTGAGCCTGAGTCTGAACCTGAGGGCTCGCCCCTCAGAGTCGAATGACTTATCGAATGGATCAAGCGCTCGTGGCTACCTTCTTGGTCCTTGTGCGTTTTGGGGCCTCTTTTTCAGTTACGTATTTCTTTACTGTCTTTTTGCCGTTGCCAATCGTTTCGATCTGAACCACACTGATCAATTGTCTATGCCCTGTCACCCTCCGATATCTGGCTTTTGCTTTGAATTTTGCAACGCGAATCTTCTCACCTTTTTTCTCCTGAAGAATTTTTCCGGTAACAGCAACGTTACTCAGTGTCGGCACGCCAATTTGTACCTGATTATCAGTTGTGTAGAGCAGGACTTCATTAAATGTCACTTCTTTCCCATCAGATGTCAATTTTTCGATTGCAATGATGTCACCTTCTGATACTTTGTATTGCTTGCCACCTGAGCGGATAACAGCGTATTTCATGGTTGATAGTATAGCAAAAAACCTATCGTATTTCCAGCACGTGCTTACTTTTTATTGCTTGCCCAATCGATGACACCATACCAAGAAGGATGAAATTTGACAAAAGAGAGCTACCACCGAAGGAAAGAAATGGCAATGTTACTCCCACAATAGGCACAACACCAATATTCATTCCAATATTAAGAAAGAAATGAATCAAAAGAAGCGACAATGCCCCTGCGGTAACGAGTTTACTAAAATTATCTGAAGAATAAGAAAAAATCTTATATATGCGATAAAAAAGCAGAGAAAAACAAAGCAGAACAATGACGCCACCGACAAAACCAAAGCTTTCTGAAAACGTCGCGAACATAAAGTCAGTATGTCTTTCCGGTAAAAACCTGAGCCCTGACTGCGTACTCTCGGTTAGCCCCCTCCCAATCCACATCCCTGACCCGACAGCAATAACTGCTTGTATCGTATTGTAAGATGTCCCAAGCGGATCACGAGATGGATTGACAAAGGTGAGAACGCGCTGTCGTTGATACTCGTGAAGAAACCCCCAAAGCATTGGTGTGATAAGAATAATCGGCAAGAATATAAGACCAAACCAGAGAAGAGGAAAACCATAAATAAGCATCGTCAAGAGCGCAACGCTCCCATATATCAATGCATTTCCTAGATCGGGTTGTTTATAGATAAGAAACATTACCGGCAATAAAAACGCGAGAAGAAAAAGAAATGCCCGAAAAGAGGTATTCCGAGTATTGACAAGATACGACGCCATCGCTAGTAATAAAAACGGTTTAATAAGCTCTGAAAACTGAATGCTCACGTTAAAAATCGTGACCCAACGGGCGGCGCCACGGCTTTCAAAACCAAAAAGAAAAACAACGATAAGAAGAAAAATTGAAACGACATAGAGAGGAATGGAAAAGTTTCTGAAAGAATCAAGCGTTATCTGCGAAAAAATAACGTATGCGATGACGGATACAACAAGCGCAATGAGCTGACTGCGAAAAAGCTCAGGATTGAGAGATGACAGCATGATCACCCCTAAGACAGCAAGAATAACTGCAGGAAGTAGAATCCGCCAGTCAATGAGCAGACCGAGTTTTCTCATTTATTTTGTGAGACGCGCAATTGATCGCCTTTTGTAAGGGACATGACTAAAGCGTTTCTTTTTATATATTCTTCAAATTCTTTTGGCCAGTTGGGCAAAACAACAGTAACCTTTTCATCAATCTTTGTCCCCAATTTCTTTCTCTCTTCTTGAATGCTGCGAACCAAATCTCTCGCCTCACCCTCCTGCTTAAGTTCGCCTGTTAGCTCAGTATCAAACTCGACAGCGAGTTCTCCTGTACCTTTCTTAAGAGTAACCCTCTTAACATTCAGTTCGTCTTTTATTAGCTGCAACAACTCTTCTGAAATTCCTAATTCATAATTCATAATTCTAAATTCATGTAAAGGCTGTCTCACCTTTATCCCCAGTTCTTTTCTTTTCGCCTGTCCTTTTTCTACAATCATTCTAACCTGATCCATCTGCTGTTCAAGGATCGAATTAATTAATTCTTTCTCTCCAACCGGCCACTCTGCTAAATGAACAGACTCTTCGCTTGTTAAGTTTACATACATCTCATCAGCAAGGAAAGGAATAAATGGAGCAAGTAACTGACTCAACATAACTAGTACCTTGTGTGTTGTTTGGTAAAACGCGTTTTTGTCTGCATCATTTTCTGCAGCGGGTCCGACACGATCTCGGCTCCGCCTAACATACCACAGTGATAGATCCTGGACAAAATTTTCAAGTGCCACTGATGCATCTTTTGCATCATATTTTTCAAGAAACTGCGTAACTATTTTTATTGTCTGATTTAGTCGCGACAGAATCCACTGATCCAAAACATTTGTACTCTTCCTGTCATCCTCAACCTTTAGTCCTGGACTTGATCCAGGATCTTGATTGAGGATCTTATGATTTTCACTTTCCTGCCTGCCGGCAGGCATGGCGTGAGAATGACGGTCAGGCGTCCACCTGTCAACATTCGCATAGGTCACAAAGAAGTTATAGATATTCCAGAGCATCAGATGAAACCTACGCCTGGTCTCATCTGCAATATGGTACCCAAAAAGAACATTTTGTTCTGGGTTTGCTATTACGCAAACCCATCGAATAACATCTGCTCCTGCTTTATCTGCGCCTTCAACAAACTCAATCGAGTTCCCTTTTGACTTATGAAATGGTTCACCTTTCTCATCCACCATTGTCGCGAATCCCAACAGATTCTTCATCGGTGCTTCATTCTTAAGAGCTGTGGCCATGGCGATGAGTGAGTAAAACCAGTTTTTAAACTGGCCGGGAAAACTTTCTGTTATAAAATCTGCTGGGAACCAGTCAGGGGGCATGGTTGAAAATGGAACAATACCAGCATCAAGCCAAACATTGCCCACATCATTCACCCGAGAAATAACTTCTCCACAAGATGAACACTTTATTTTCACTTCGTCAATAAATGGCTTGTGTGGCGTATGTCCTTCAAAGGATTTCCACCCCTCAACGGCTCTCTCTTTTAATTCTTCTCTGCTGTCGATGACTTCAAATTTCCCGCATTTCTTGCATTCATAAATAGGCAGCGCCAAACCCCAATATCGATTTTTCTTGCTCACCAACCAATCATGCATATTATTTAGCCAGTCAAGCTCACGCTCCAGTCCCCAACTCGGAATCCAATTTATTTGTCTTGCAACCTCTTTCATCTGCTCCCTAAACGTTTTACCATCAACTTTTGAGTTTTGAGTTTTGAGTTTTGAGTTCGATGGTTTATCCATCGATATATACCACTCATCCGCTACTTTCCAGACAAGCTCAGTGCGACACCTCCAACACGCAGGATATCGATGCGTATAATTCATCGATTTCAAAAGATATTTCCCATCATCTTTTGATCGCAAGTAATCAATGATAAGTTCTGGGTGTTTTTTGGCATTTTTGCCACTCAAGTCGTCCATGCCATTAAGGTAAGACGCATCATCAGCAATGACTGAAATAACAGGTAAATTTTCTTTTTTTCCTAAATGAAAATCCTCTTTTCCTGCCCCTGGTGCGACATGCAAGAGCCCTGTTCCCTCAACTGCAGTAACAATCTCTGACCCGTCAACGACCGTATGAAACTTTTCGGGATTTTCCTCTTTTGCTTTTTGAACCCGAGGAAGGTAATCGTAGGGAGCTGCATATCTTAACCCCACTAGTTTGCTACCAGGAATTTCTTCCCCGACTCTATAATTCCCTTCCAAGTCATTCGTAGTAGGTAAAACAAAGTCGTCAACTGACATTTCTGAGCCTTTTACAATTCTTGTTGGGAAATTGCCATTTTCATCTTTTAGCAGAATTATTATTCTTTCTCCAGTTTTCTCACTTATTAATGTTCTATAGGTATATTTAGTATTTACTCCCACAGCGACGTTAGCAGGAACTGTCCAGGGTGTTGTCGTCCATATAAGTAAAAAAATGTTTCCCCAACCTTTTGTAGTAATCGGTAGTTTTACAAATACTGTCTCATGTGTCAGTTCTTTATAGTCTTCAGTTAACATTTCATGTTGTGAAATTGCTGTCTCGCAACGCGGACACCACGGCACGCTATCACGTCCTTTATATATCCATCCTTTTTCATGAACGACTTTGAGAAAATGCCAGATGGCGTAATTGTTCTCATCTGACATGGTATAATAGGAATTATCCCAGTCCATGAAATAGCCTAATCGCTTGCTTTGTTTTGTCTGAATTTCGCTGAATTTGAGGACTCTGTCTTTACAAAGCTGTACAAATTTTGCAATGCTTGCTTTCTTATCTCCTGGGACGAGGTTTTCAATATCTTTTTTGTTTCTTATACCGAGTTCTTTCTCAACTTCTACCTCTACCCATAACCCTTGACAGTCAAACCCATTTTGGAAGCGCTCTTTGTACCCGCGCATGTTCCAAAATCGCTGCCAAAGGTCTTTATACGTTCTCCCCCACCCATGGTGAACACCCATGGGGTTATTTGCAGTAATCGGTCCATCAAGAAAAGAAAACTTTTTATCAGAGGAATCATTGCGGTGTAAATATTTCTCAACAATACCACTCCCGTACCACCTTTTTAATATATCCCGCTCCTTTGCGGGAAAATCGACTTTCGGATCAACGGGTTTAAACATGCTTACAATTGTAGCTTATAGGTGGGTATTTGTTCAAGGGAAAGTGCAAAGAGGTTAATTTGTTCTTGGCTTTTGCCGCATATTTTTCAGTCGCATCTTTTCACGCTCCTGCTTTGCCAATTCCTGCACCTCTCTGTTTTTCAGACGAATGGCTGTTCTTTTATCAGTCTCAGTCTGACACTCCTTATTTGAGCATCGATATGTCGTGATAGTAACCGGAAAACGGTGATTTTCGATCTTTTCAGTCTCAACCTTGACAACAATAAGCCTACTTTGACACTGGGAACATTTGGCAATAGCGACTGGTGGAGTTATAACAGGCAAAGTGATCTTATTTTACCACAAATCCGCTTCAAAAACAACTTATGGCAGGGAAGGTATATTTTGGTTTAAGAGTATAGACAACTGCCATAGTAAGGTTAAATATATTCTTCTTTTCTATTTGAAAACCTGATTCCTGAAATAAATCTTCCAGTATTTTTGTATTGAAAAGGTGAATATGCGAGTCACGCCATACTCCATGTCTTACTGTTGTCCACCAAAACCAAACGAGTTTAAAAAGAATATTCCCTGTATCAATTTCAATAACTGCTATACCCCCTGGTTTGAGTACCCGTTTTATCTCCTTCAATGCCTTCTTTGGATCCTTAACATGTTCTAATACCTCGCAGCAAATAACCACATCGAATGTATTAACTTTGAAAGGAATTTTATGGATGTCACCCCTTGATAGTTTAAGATTATTATATTTCTTTTTACCGTAATGTATTGCATCTTCATATATATCGATTCCTACGCACTCACTTTTTGGAAAAAACCTCGCAACTTCTGACAAAAACCATCCACTAGCTGCTCCAGCGTCCAATATAACTTTAGGATTTGAGCCAATGTGACGAATTGAATCAGTTACAAATTTTAGCTTCCGAAAATGCCAGATTTTTTGAAAAATATTATTTTCTACCCCTTTTTGGTAATAATCTACAGGAACCTGACGCCAAATTTCCTCTAGATATTTTCCGCTTCGCATATGTGTTTTCATATTTATTGATATATTCTCCAAATATCATTCCCCCAATAATCTTTTATGGCCGCACTTGGAGTTGCATCGTCATTGCATCCAGCATGAGTAATATAAACTGAAGAATTTTTTAATCTTGCTTTTTCAATAATTGAGCAAGTTGGCAAAAATGTTATATTTTTATACTTAAAAGGGCCTTCATGTTTATGATTGCTTCTTTCCCAAATCGTTTGTACTTCCTCTGCAGTAATCTTTGCATAAAATGCAAACTGAATAAAATCCCCATGAGTTGTAGGACCAATAAAAATAGATTCTCTCTTATCTTTGTTATCTAAAATGTAAGCACTGACATCTTTGAAACTTTTACCCCATGCCTCTGCTTGCCCAAAGGCATATCTTCCATAATAATCAAATAAATAGCTTGTTAGGGCATATGAATATAATATTAGGATGGATATTGGTATTACATATTTCAATTTCTTAAATAATTTATCCTGCACAATAAATATTACACCCGCAGCAGTAAATACTGGAAATATTGCAGCTTGAAAAAGATTACGTGCCGATACTGGAAACCCTCCTATTGCTCCCGGTATTGCTCCTATTAATAATAGTAAAAGTACAAACACAGCTTCTTTCTTTTTCAAAAGGAATAAGAAGAAAACTCCAAAACCAATAAAAAGGATGTCCAAAAAATATAATCTTCCTCTAGACCAGATTGAATATATTGCATAGGGCTCTGTGTAAAGGAATAAATATTCGAAAGACATAGATTTCACAAAGTTTTCTCTTATACTGTTAACAATATATGTTGGCTTATTTATGAAAATTCGTTTCACGATAAGAGGACCCTGAGCTTCTCTACTTGCCTTATTGATTTCTTCTGTCATTTTTGGATTATTAAAAATAGCAGTTCCTTCTGCCGTATATGAAGATTTGTATACAGAAATTACACTAATCAAACTGAATATTATAATAAAAACACCAATAATAAAACCGATAAGCTGTTTTTTAAGTATTCTCAATGCAACTATCGCATACCACACAATAACTGCAAAAAGAGGCAACGCAATAATACTCATACCTCGATAACTGTAGACTGCAATAAGAAAGCTCAGTAAACTAAGGATTGGGGTCTTATTTCTCTTCACCTCCCAAAGAAAGGTACTTATTCCAAGTAAATAAAAAAATAGTGAATAGTTAGGATCGTAAGCAGAACGACTAAAGTGTAAATGCCAAGGGGAAATTGCTAAAAATAAAGCAGACAACAATGCAAGAGATATTTTCCCAAATAAAGAACGAACAATGAGAAAAAGAATAAAAATATCAATAATACCAAGAACTGCTGATAGTAACCTGCCAGTCGTAAGAGAAAAACCAAGAAGTTTAATTACTATAGCAGACAAATAAATAGGAACAGGCATGAATGGAAATCCACCAGGCACCATCCATGTAAATAGCGGGAAATTTTGCCCAAAGACATTTTTTCCAGTCTGTGCGATGGAATACGCATTATAAATGTATCCCATTTCATCAAGAGTTGCTCCAACAGGAACTTGACCTAGCTGCCAAAAACGAAGAAATGCACCAATAAGAATGACAACTGATAAAATAAAACCCTCTTTTTTCAACATCTATAATAATAATTGTTACATCATACCAAAATTGGATGAGATGGTGAATATTCAAAATCAACTTGAATAACTGGCCTTAACGATGATTTTTGATTTGGAAAGGGATGATTATTGGGATTAGTTGGAAATTTTTTATATCTAAAATTCATTTGAGACTATTACAGAATGTAGCTTCCGTAATTCTGGGGAGCACGGGTAAGAACAGGACTATTAATTCCTTTATCCCTTGCTTTATTCAAAACACTTTTAGGTAATTTTCCAACTGCAACTACTTTCATAGTCTTAGGGTCAAGAGCAATCCATTCGTTGGAATATGGTTTTAGTGTTTTGGAAAGATCGACAACCTTTGTTTTCATTTTAGTAATATAACACGGAAAACTTAGATGTGCAAGAAATGAATTTAATTCTTCTGTCTCAGGAATGCGGGGATGTCCCATTCGTCTTCTTCTTTTACTGGCTCAGGGTGACTACTATTAT
>CAZSQB010000002.1:0-1161 GCA_964608945.1 uncultured Gammaproteobacteria bacterium | reverse complement strand
GCGGGGATGTCCCATTCGTCTTCTTCTTTTACTGGCTCAGGGTGACTACTATTATTGGTATTTGTATTTGTTTGGACTGGGTCTTGGGGCTGTGGCGGTGTTCCGTTGGAGGTGGTGAATGGCTGTTGTGTCTCAACTCGTTCTTGTGCATGAGGTATAAATTGTTGTAATCGCTGCTTAGCATTATCAAAACCAGTTGCAACGACAGTGATTCGGATCTGATCATGCATTGTCTCGTCTATCGTCGCGCCAAAAATGATGTTGGCATCAGGATCCGCAGCCGCTGATATGATCTTCGCTGCTTCATCCACTTCAGACATCGTCAGATCTGGCCCGCCGATAATGTTAAACAAAACACCACGAGCCCCATCCATCGATATCTCAAGAAGAGGAGACGCGATTGCGGACCGCGCAGCAGCCTGAGCCCTATTTTCTCCAATTCCTGTCCCAATACCCATAAGCGCAGACCCAGCATTTGACATAATCGTCCGCACATCAGCAAAGTCAACGTTAATAAGACCAGGAACGGTAATCAATTCTGAGATACCTTGCACGCCTTGTGTGAGGACTGAATCAGCGACTTTAAATGCTTCAAGAAGTGACAGCTTTCTATCCACTACATCCATGATTCGTTGATTTGGGATAACAATGAGGGTATCGACTTTATCTTTCAACTGTTCTATTCCTTCCTCAGCTGCAACCATGCGACGCGTCCCTTCAAAGGTAAATGGCTTTGTCACAACTGCGATAGTCAATGCTCCTACTTCTTTTGCGATTTTTGCTATGATGGGTGTTCCTCCTGTACCAGTACCGCCTCCCATACCAGCAGTAAGAAAGACCATATCTGATCCCTCAATCATGTCTTTGAGTTTCTCTGCAGATTCTTCCGCGGCTTGTCTACCCACTTCTGGATCGCCACCACTGCCTAATCCTTTAGTAATATTCTCACCAATTTGGACTTTGGTTGTAGCGGGATTAAGAAGCAGTGCTTGCGCATCAGTGTTAATAGCGACAAAATCTACCCCCTGAATAGAACTGCCACTGATCATTGAAGAAATAGCATTTATCCCTCCTCCGCCAACGCCGATGACGCGGATCTTTGCAAAATTTGTGGTCTGGGGGCGGATTAACATGATGGCTAAATCCTAACAGATACTATAT
>CAZSQB010000001.1:0-94439 GCA_964608945.1 uncultured Gammaproteobacteria bacterium | reverse complement strand
ACCGCATCGACATTCGGAAAATAACTAAAATTCCCAATAAAAAGTATATTTCTTTTCTTATTAGCTTTTCTCGGTTTAAACGCAAAAAAATCCACATCGACACCATTCGGAATAACATATGCTGATTTCTTTGAATGCGATGTAATCAGATTTGCCTCTATCTGCAAAACTGCGAGACTTATATCGGCTTTTTTATAAAACACTATCTCTTCTTTTTTTATTTTCCTCGCTTCCCAAAAATAAAAAGGCTTCACAGGAAAAGACGCAATCTGCTTTGCATAATCCTCATAGAGCTTATACTCAATATTCTCAGTACCAAAAACTGTTTTAACCCTAGTTTCTAGAAGCTCATCCCGAAGATAAAATGCAGTATAAAATGACTCAAAAAGAATAACATCAATCTTTTCATCTTTGATAGTCTGTATCAAAACCGAAAGAACAGATTGGTCAAAATATAATTGTTTGAAAATCGAAGTGCTTGGATTCGCAACTGATAAGATATTCTTTGGATCAAGAAGTTTTTTCCTCTGAAAAAGCTGAACGCTCACAACGCCAATCTCCTTTATCTTATCTAATCGTTCTTGAATAATCGATTCTCGTACAAATGAAAACAAATAGAACTCTATATTCTTCCCACCATACTTAAGCAAATTAAATGCTCGTGTTTTACCCCCACTTGTTGTTGGATACGGAAAATCGTAGGTAAAGAATAAAACTCTCATTGTAATTTAAGAATGAGATAACCAGAAGATGAGGCAACTTGTTCAAACTGAGTACCAAAACCCGTGAAGTCATCCTGGGTTGGGTTTGCAATAACTAAATAATTTGCGCCTTGGGCTAAAAATTCTTCAATCGATTTGTTAAAAACCGGCCATCCCTGACGATTTACGTAATAAAGAAGCGTTGTATCGCCGTTATAAGGAGCAATAACTTTTACATCTTTTGGCAGCAATCTATCAGCCACTTTTCCCGCCTCAACCACTTCCTTGTGGTTCACATTAAAATAATCCCTTATGTAATACCACCCAAACAACAAAGCAAAAACGCTGCAGAAAATAAGAAGCAATCTGCCCGCCAACGGATGAATATACTCTTTGGGTGGATATAATAATACTCTGCTTCCCAAACCTAAAAAAATCGCAAGAGAGGGTAGTATCAAAATTTGGTAGTAATCATGTTGCAGGTTCCCCTGCGCAAGAATAAAAATATAGAGAAGCGACGAGGCTAAAAATGAATAGAACAACCACCCATATTTCTGTAAATGTTGTCTATTTGAATTAACTAACATCCCAATTACTAGAATTGCCAATCCCCAGTATCCCAGTATAAGTTTGCCGATTCGCTCAGCGAATATCCAGTAATAGAATGCCCCTTTGAGCCGAATAATCCCTCCAATCAACCAACCGCTTTGCGGAATACCCTCAGGGTACTGCAAGATCCAAATCCTCCATAAGATAATCGGCGTAATCGAAACAACAAGGAATAACCACAATTTCCACTGGCGAAAAAAACTCAAGCCAAAGCGCTTCCACACTAGATACAGCATTGGCAGCATAAAAAATATTGCAAATGGCTTAAGAAGTAACGCAGATGCAGTAAATAAAATTGATAACGTGAAAAAAAAGTATTTTGAAATTTTAGACTCTAATTTTGCGCTTTTTTCGATCCAAAGATCGAAAAAGTATATCCCTCCCAATATCGCACTAATCATTGCCTGATCAGGCAGAATCGTTCGGCCATAATAAACACTGTAGGGTAAAAATGCGTAGAAAAAGGCAGTAAAAAACGCAACTGTTGCATCAGCGCGTCTTCTAACAATGAGATAAAGAAAAGTAATACCCGCTAGTGATGCAAAAATACTAACTAACCTTCCCCACTGCTCTATAGTAAAAGTGCCAAAGAGCAAAAAGCCACCCGCCTGAAATAAGTTATAAAGAGGAAATTCTACCAAACGATACCCTTCAGGATTCGACCTTCCACTCTGGACTCTGGAGATATCGTTATAGCGAGGATGCAACACATCGAACCCTTTCTGAATAAATGAACGAGACACCGCTGAAGTATCAGCCTGTCGCCAACTGTGCCAATCTGCTATGGGGTTGTCAAATCTGTATAGTCGTACGGCAAACGCACCGATAAGGACTACGGCCAATAAAAAGAATTCTAATTTCTTCATTGAAGCGGTATTTTTTTCCTTCTTTCGATAATTTTCCCGCTTTCGTCAAATTCAAAAACTTTTTTGTTATAAGACCCGTCTACGGCATCGTGAGCCGCTTTGACCGTCGGCCACTGATAGACCTTAATATTTGGGTTTTGGAAACTAAACCAGAGTGCGTCTTGCAGTCCGACGGGAAATACCCATGCTTCTCCAACCCGAATAGGTACATTGACAAAATGAAACTCTATCGGTTCTTTGGACCAATAGTCAGAATATAGCCCATCAACGGCAACAACAAATCGTTTAGCTTTTTGTCCTGCTTCGTACCAGTCGCTATGAATCTGTTGTACCTGCATAATGTGCAGAAGACAAAAAACAGTAACTACTAGCGCAGAACCTGCAAGAGCAATATCACGACCTTGACTCAGCAAGTAATAGTAGAGTTTTTTTATGAAAAAGGCGAAAAGAATAATAATTCCCATTGATGCTAAATAACTGTACCGAGAAGTTATATTTCCTAAGCCTAGAAATGGCAATAAGACGATGAAAGAAAACAGCGCGCCGAAAACGACAATGCGTCTTTCATCTTTATCAAGCCGCTTCACAAGAAATCTGAAGCCAAGGAATAATATGGAAATCACCCCAACCGTTATTGGTATCGTAACGAGGATATTTTCTCTTGTGAGGTTTCTAAGCATTGTATAAAATGGCAATGCAATGGGTCCAAAAAGTGTGAGAAAGAAATAGCCGATCGCATTACCGGTAATATTAAAGGGGAGTTTGAGAAGGTTGTAATTATAGTCCCCGCTGAACCAATGACTTTGTGCGAGAAATCGCACGGACAAATACAGAGGAACAGGAAGGAATAAAAGCAGATAGTCAATTTTTTTAAACATGTTAAGGCGTATCTTGTCTTGTTTGACGGATTTATACAGGACAAGAAGAAGCGGGGAAACAACACCAACTTCGTGGAATAGAAGACCAAAAATGATAGAAACAACCGAGGCGATCAAGAAACTAATTTTCTTTTTTTCTTCCCAGAGAATATAAAAAAGTATACTCGCAAGCATGAACATAGCATTAAAGAGAAATCCGATTGAGGAAATCCAAAAAACCGCTTCAGAAAATCCGCTCAGGATGAGGAATAGAAATGCGGCAAGCGCAGAAAGCAGAGAATTTCGCAATATTTTTTTGGCGAGTAAAAAAAGGAGCGTAACCACAATAAAGTGAAGGGAGATAGAAACCATATGATACACTGCTTGATTAAGCCAGAATATCGAGTACATAAACAAGAAAAATACTTTTGTTCCGGGTCGATAAAAAAAGCCATCAGCTTGTGTAAAGTAGCGGAAAACAGTTCCCAAAACAGATGGGCAGGTTTGTGTGTGAGCATTCTTACTGCAATCAGCAACCCATCGGAACCACGTGAAGTCATCACCAACAAAGTAATTGTTGACCATTGGTGAAAACAGCACAACAGTAAGAATAAATAAATATATAATTATTGCCTGCGTGGAAGTCACTACTTTCCTGAACTCATGAAAAAGGCTTACATATTTTTTATGATACAAACTGAGTGTCCCCAGGGTAACTCCCGCTAATAGCCAGAGAAGATATGCGATCTTTGAAGCTTCAAAAACGTCAATAAGTATGGCATTTAGCGCCAGGCCTACTACGCCAGCAGCAAAACCGATAACAAAACTCTTTGCTACGGGAGAATCAACTTCCGGCAAAACCTTCTTTATGTAAATACCGATTGTCACAAATATTGCAAGATATGAAATAAAACCCAGTATTCCTATTTCCCCCAAAATACGAAGATAGTTATTGTCAACGGCTAGACTGATGGATGCATAGCCGCTTCCAACAAGAATATTTCTCTTTAGCGCCTCTACTGCACGAGGCCACTCCCCTTGTAGTCTCGTAGTTGCCGAGAGATCATACGCTGAAGCTCTTTTTATCAAGAAGTTCCCTTGAAACATGTAGACTGCTGCCCGCGTAGCGTCAGAATTTTTTTCTGGTACTTCATAAAAAAATTCTCCTATCCTCTTAACTACAGGGGAGAGTGAAAGGTTGATATATCCAGTTCCTTGTGGTAGATTTTCTCCAGTTGGCGTATTTGGGGGAGCAACAATCACTACTCGCGGCGGAAGCGAGATAAAGGGAACTATTGCAGATTGGCTTCCCGCCTTTTCTTCCTCCTCAAATCCTGTGACTGCATCGAGTTGTTCCCTACGTTGAAGAGATAGTCGCTTAATAATCTTATTTTCAAACTTGCTTGATGATACAACCCTTGTATGCCCGATGGCCTCACCAGTCGAAGCATCTATTAGCACATCGACCTCTTTAACCGTATTCTCAAAACGATCTAAGAGACTTGGTGAAAAACGCAAGAAAAGAAACGCGAGTACTATTGCAATCAAAGGGAGTGAAAAAATGACCAGTCTCTTCTTCTGAAAAAGCAGTACCCCCAAAAGAGCGATTAAGAGAGCGAAAAATGATACCCGTGACACGGTCATAAAAAGCAAAATAAATCCTAAAAGAACTGTCGCTAGAAAAAACAGCCTTACCAACCAATTTCGAAATCCAAAAAACAGACTGGCAAAAATAGGAATAACTAATACCAGGTATGCTGCAAGATCATAGTGTCCACCAAACGTGGATGGAACGCGCGATAGCGGAGAAAGCAGTATAGGCAGTCCTTTCGCAAACTCTTCGTTCATCGTCAGATACGCCGGAAACCCAAAATACTTTTGCCCGATGCCGTATCCGACAACAACCAATAATGTAACTGATAGTATTACTATAATGTAGAAAAGGAATCGTTTATCCTTCATCCCTGTGTATGCGATAAAGAACAAACTGATATATTCTATCCTTCGCAAGAAACTTAAAAATGCCACATTTGGGAAAACATTGGCTGCAGTTGGAAAAATCAAGAGCATCGCGTGGATGGTTGCTATGCCGCCTATGATCCAGAAGATAATAATAGGCAAAGTGAGCGGAGTGCGAAGCGTAATCTTTTTGCGAAAAAGCTGCAATGCCCATATAATAAGAACCAGTACCACAACAAAATCTTCTGCTCGAACGTACACCCATGTATTCTTAACGTCAAGAAGAGGTAACTTAGGGTAGAGTGGAATAAATGCCAACAAGAACAGTGTTGCAACAAAAAAAATATTGTCCCAAAACCATTTGAAAATTTTCATAATTTAGAATTTAAGCGCCCGTGAATAGGTCGATCGCAGATATGAATTGTTTGTTAGCGTACCAATGAGAATAGATAGATGACCTTTCATAACAAGCATCAGTTTTACCATAGAATATTCAAAGGAGGATTTGTGTTTTTTGTAAAAATAGAGTAGTCCTTTATAGATCTGAACGACGGCAAATGATCGATTTGAGCTCCCCTGCCCAATGTGCATAACGCTAGCACTTGGCAGATACCACACAGAAAGGTTCCTTTTTTTTACTCTAAAACAAAATTCCATATCCTCCATGTACATAAAAAAATGCTCGTCAAAGCCTGCCAATTCTACAAAAGTCGATCGCCTGGTAAGCATAAAGCCTCCACTCACCCAATCCACTTCTTTGCCATGTCGAAGTTCTTCTCTCTTTAATCTTGTCTGAAAAAACAGTAAGTGGAATACATCTAAAAGATGATAAAAGTTTCCGTATGATTCTGACGTTGTTTTGTCTTCGTTTTGCAGCTTCCCTCCAACAACGGCAATGCGATTGTCTTTTTCCAATAGCCCGACCATATCACCAATACTACCGTCTATTACTTTAGTATCAGAGTTAAGAAACAATAAATACTCTCCTTTTGCATGCTTTTCAGCAAGATTTATCCCCTTTGCAAAACCCAGATTTTTACTACTCTTTATTACTTTCACTTTTTTAAACTCTTGACTTATCATTGTAGAACTTCCGTCGCTTGACGCGTTATCAAAAACGATAATTTCAAAATCGAGCTTCTTTAAAGACATATAGATTGATTGCAAGCACGATTTGAGTAAATCCTTCGTGTTATAGGAAAGAATAATTATCGAAACCATCGTGCCCTTCCTATCTTGTAGTTAAATTCAGTTTGTCGTCTACTTGAGATAAGTTTTGCCGGTATACCTCCGACTATGTGATTTTCAGAAACATCTTTTGTTACGACTGCACCAGCAGCGACGACTGCTCCCCGTTTTATCGTCACTCCAGGCAATATGATCGCTCGTGGTCCGATAAAAACATAGTCCTCAATAACAACTCGATTCTGTACCGGACGAAAATCACTACTGTGAACATCGTGCTCGGCATTATAGATCATTACTTCTGATGCAATCGCAACATGATTTCCGATCACAAGCTTATCTCGACCGTCAAGCACCGCCCTCTCACCGATAACTGAATCTTCTCCGATAACAATGCGTGATGGGTCGTAAAAGGTCGCACCCATATGAATCGTTGAGCCTTTGCCTATTCGCATTCCCGCCAAACGATAAAAAAATCTCCGTATATGATGAGACGGTATCCACCCGACGCAGTGGAGAAAAAATAACTCAAGTTCCAAAAGTATATTTACCGAACGATTTGCCGCTTTTGCCATCACTTGTTCTGTTGTCAGTTCGTTTCCCATTCGATCTTTCATAATTATTTCCCCTGTGCTACATCAGTCAATACTTGTAGTGTCTCTTTTGCCGCTCTTTCCCAACTAAACCTGGCTGCCTGTTTTTTTCCTTTTTCAACCATTTCTTTTCTCAATTTTTCACTCTCTAAAACCTTTTGTATTTTCTCTGCTATATCTGATACGTCGTCAGGTTTTACATACAACGCTGCGTCGCCTCCAACTTCAGGCAAACTGCTGGTATTGCTAATTATCACCGGACAATGATAGCGCATGGCTTCAAGAACAGGCAAACCAAAACCTTCATAAAGACTTGGTAATACAAAACAAACTGCATGCTGATAAAAAGATGGCAGGTCGTGATCGGGTACAAAGTCCAAAAATTTGACCGATTGCTCGACCCCATATTTTTTGGGCGCATCTAAAATCTCTTCATACAACCAACCTTTTTTACCAATAACAACCAAGTCAGTATCTGCAGGCTTAACGAGGGAATAAGCTTCAATTAAACGCGTGATATTTTTGCGGGGTTGGAGTGTGCCGACAAAAAGAATATATTTATCCGAAATGCCGTATTTGCTTTTGATGCGATTCATTGTGATGACCTGCGATGACATTCTAAACGTTTCCTTCAAACCTGGGTATGTAACCACAACACGCTCATCCGGCAGGCCGTATTCTTTCATTATAGCATCCTTGCTGAACTTGCTGATAGTTAAAATCCGCTTTGCATTCCTGGCAGAATAGTTTGTCCAATTCTTGAGCTGGTAAAGATCATTTTTCTTAAATAACTCAGGATAAAACAAAAAAGACAGATCCATTATGGATATTACTGTTGGGACAGGGGAAAAGCGTGGAGCATAATGCGTTGGCGTGAAGAAGACATCAGGTTTTGGTCTATGAAGGTATAGATCTAGTGTTAAGCGAACCTGCGTCCAAAGTTTCTTAGGGGTTATTACCCGATACTTCCAATACTCGCTTTCTTTCGGCAAATCTTTCCGGGGCTCGTCTTTTAAGTATACTTGATACTCTATATCTTTCGACCCTGAGCTCAAGACCGAAGGGCTTGATACTCTATACTTTTTGAATTGTGACAACAATTCGTAAGCGTATTCGCTTATTCCAACTCTTTGCTCTACATTCGCCTCATTCCCATCAATACCTATAATCATAATTTCCTCTTTCCCCTCTCCTTTTAGGAGAGGGTAGGGTGAGGTCTACATAACTTACACCCCTGGATATACTACTCTTAGCTTCTCCTCAGGTATTCCGAGAATATCTATTGCGTCTCTCTTTGTCGCCTCAGATATACAGAGCACAACATCACACTCTTTTTTCACCCAGTGAAGTCTTCTTTTCTGCGTTGCGACAATCTTTTTTGCTGTCTCTTCAGGAAATTTATAGACAATCAAATCATAAAGAATCGTCGCCATCTTTGCTTTCCGACTCGGCGGCTGCACCCAATCAGATGAAATGAACACATCGACGTCCCCAATAAATGTTTCGATCGGAAGAATGTGAAGTTTATTCCAAAGCAAATCTAGCAGAACAGGCGGGAGTTTGAATGTTTTAATTTTTAGGTTTTTAGGGTTTGATTGAAAATTGTCATCCAAAGGATGATCAGCCTTTGGCTGAAAAATTTCAAATTTAAAATTCCTTCTTAAGGATGAAAAGAACAGTATGTACTCATTCTTCGTATCAATCGCCAATAAATGCTCGACCAATCTTTTAGTCAAATTCGCCACCCCTGTGCCCTCATGGGCAACTTGAGAAGTATCAATACCAATTTTCATGAATGCTTTAAAGCAAAACTTTCACATTACTCGTCCTTTTTCGATCTAGATAACTTAAGAAATGTATAAGATCCACCAAAAGACTCAGCCGCTGTAATCGTCTCTTTTCCAAAAATACTTCTCGCGCACCCACCTCTTCGTTTTCTTTCTGAATTGTAGGGTAGGTAAAAGAAGTCTCTATAGATTCGACACGGTATTTTTTCTTTAACGCTTCAATAACAGGAAAAAACTGCGCATTTGAATACTCCTCAGGATCAAATAATTCGCTCGTTATCATATATCTTCCTATTCGCATACTATATCGTCGCATAAAAAGTGCAATGATTTTTTTATCATTCCGAATAACTCTCGGACCAAAAAACATATCTAGATCTTCAGTACTTGGATCCAGTAACCCATGAGTCCGAAGCGCCTCATTGTAAATCTTATTCCCCTCAACCTCAGATTCATACATATAATATGGATACGATGATTTGAATAACTGGTCTGACCGCTTCGGTATGACAATATCAGCCTCTCCCTTGATAATAGGCTCCACTATCTCCCAAAGGCATTTTGAAATCAGGGAAATCTTCTCTGGTTCGCTGAGTATTATCGCTTTCACCTGAGGAAGTTTAGAAGCTTTTTTTATCGCCAATCGCTTGCTCGGTGATCGTTTTACCGATTTCCTCTTAATAACATGAAGCGTATCAAATTGCAAAAGCTCTCTTCTAAAAGATAATGAGCTCTTCCCATCAATAACAACGATCTGAAGACCTATCTTTACTGCCTCCCCGATAGAGTCCAAAGCTAAATCTCCTCGTACTTTATCTGTGTGCTTAATACTCTGTATCTTCCCCCGATACCATTTCGGATAATACACTATAAGACAAAGCGCAACTTCTGCTGCCACAAAGGAGGCGTGAGTCTCAGCCATATAGATGAATTATATAATAAAAGAGTTAGTAAAAGAAAATCACTTAATACGAGGTCGAGGGAGATTTTCTGCTTTACCACCAAGATTTGTTGTCTCAAGCCAATTATAAAATTCAATTGCTCTAGCAATACCTACTTGTTTACCTTTTCGAGGTTGCAATGGCTGACCATTTCGCACAGAATACAGCTCACGAGCATAACTCCCCCACCAGGTATCTGAAGGAAACTCTTTTTCAAGCTGTACAGCATCGGTAGTACCTGCTGCAATTCCTTCTTGAAGCGCTGAAAGTCTTGAGAATATACCTTGTTCCGCATCATTCATATATAACCGACGGATATAGCGTTCCCAACGAGGCTGAGGTGGATATTCTTCCGTGATATCTTCTGGTTTGAAAGGTAAAATAGAAAAAATCTCTTGTTCTGCTTGCTCTGCCCCGCTCTTTATTTGGTCATACTGGTCTTGCTTAATTCTCTTCGTATCAACTGCACGTTTCAAATCTTCAAACCGAGCTGCAAAACTCATGACATTTTGCGAAACCCGAAAATCAGCATAGAGTGACACCTTCTTCTCCCAAGTATCCATAATCTCAATTGGGTAAAAAATAACAAATCCATGTGCTCTCACAACGCTTACAACAGACTCTGGTAGATGAGCACTTGATAATAACTCTTCTGTTAATGGTTGATCTCTTTTTGATGCTTTCTCAGATGCATTTTCAACTGCATCTGGATACCACGTTGCCTCATCCCATTGTCTTCTTCCTGAGTGTGAAGCCAAAACTGTATTGAGGATGATATTTGGATCGACTTCTTTGCCTTGTCTTTGTAACTCTTTACCCAAGAATGTTGCAACTCTCGCTGTTTTGAGAATGTGATTAAAGATACCAGCCCATTCCTTATTGTCTTCCCGATCTTCAAGCCCTGCCATCCCTGACCCTTCTTGCACAAGTCGAACAGAAACCTCTTGCCCCATTGTTACGGGTTTATGAGAGGTGGTTATGACTGGCTCGGAGATTGTTCCCTTCAAAACATTAAGCGTTCTACTTTCTGGACCAGTTATGACTTGTCTCCGAGTTTCTATCATTGAATGGAGTTTATCAAAAAGATACTGTCATAGCAAGCTATTTTCTTAATTTACTTAGGTGATGAAATTGCAAAATAACTGCAACGAGAAAAAAGGCAGCGGCATACATGACGAGTCGTTGAGCGGTGAAAAATATCCAGAATGCAAAGAAGGGAATTGCAAGAAACAAGCAGACCATACCTGCTCCGGCAAAAAGAATTGGACTTTTTCTATAGAGCAAGAAAGCAAACACAATAAAGAAAATGATATCTTGTGGCTTCATTGTATTGTATCGGATGAGTATTTCAACGGAAAAAGCATATTGTGTTTTTGGTGCATATTAATCACAAGCTCAGCTAAGAAACCAGTAAAAAATATCTGTAAACCGCCTAACATAAGGAAAATACTGACCAGAAGAAGCGGGCGTCTGCCTATGGACTCCCCCATAAGCCATAGTATGCTCAGATAGCCGAAGAAGAGGAAACCAAGCAGTATACTTACCCCGCCAATCAAGCCGAAGAAATGTAACGGACGTTTACTATACTTTGCGAGAAAGATCATTGTGAACATGTCTGGCAAATCCTTCCAGAGCTTGGAAAAGCCGTATTTTGATTTCCCATATCTTCGTGGTTGATGGTCTACCACGACCTCATCAACGCTGAATCCTTCCTGTTGTACCAAAAGTGGAACGAATCGGTGCAGACCGCCATAAAGACGTAAGCTTTTTGCAGCTTCACCCGTATAAAGCTTAAATCCGCAGTTGTAATCATGAATATTGACATCAAAAAGCTTATTAAGCGTGAAGTTAAACACACGAGAAATAATTTTCATTTTCGATTTGTCTCTCCTGTGTTTTCTCCATCCGCAGATGACTTCCGCACCATCTTTGCTTTTCTCTATAAATTTTTGCATTTCAGATGGTTTATCTTGCAGATCGGCATCCAGTGTGAAGATTTGATCTCCTTTTGCTTTTTGGAACCCGAGCGTTAATGCCTCTGCTTTTCCCTGATTTTTGCGGAAAGAGAATACACGAATCTGTTTATTGTTTCTTGCGAAATCTTTTAAAATCGAGAGCGTTGCATCAGTTGACCCATCATCAATGAACAAGACTTCATAATCTTCGCGAAAATGCATCAGCTCGTTTTTTAACTCAGCAAAAAACGCGCGAAGACTCTCATCTTCATTAAAAACAGGAATCACGATACTGAGCGTTGACATAGAGCTAATTGTAGCATGACTAAGCTTAAATTCTCAAACTTGGGCTTGATAATCTTGAAAAATGGAGCCTCACACAAAAGCACATTTACCGAGTGTTCATACTGGTTTATTAAAAAAATGACTAATAAATTGTATCTCTTTCTCTGTGAGTTCAGGATTATTTCCAAAATAGAGTCCCTGTTCGTGAATGAGTTTTGCATTCGAGTCTTTTAAGATCGCAAGGTTTTTTGGCATGTATCTTTTAAAAAAGGGCTGCTGGGTTATGTCCCCCCCAACAATTGGCCGTATCTCAATGAGTCCTTCGCATCTTTTCACAAGCGCATCACGAATAGATTTAGACTTACAAATAAGAGGCACAGCGAAATTTGAAATAAAATCAATATGTTCAAAGCTAATTGGATAATACAAATCTTCTCTGCTATAAATTGCATTTGCTATCCTTATGAAGTTTCGCCGTCTTTTCGGAATAATCTCTTTTAGATAAGGTAGTTGGGTATTGCCCAAAAATCCATTTATTTCAGTTGTCCTTAAATTATACCCTAAGTCGTAAAACGTGTATCTTGAGTAGAACGTTGAGTTTACTTTATGCTTGTCGCGTATTTTATTCTGTTTTCCTAAACTTAAATTTCGATCCCAGCCGTGTGCTCGAACCAACCGAAGCATTGTTGCAAATGTCTCTGAATCAGTACAAATAGCGCCTCCCTCTATCGTTGACATATGGTGACCAACATAAAATGAGAATGTTGATGCATATCCATAATTCCCTAATTTTTTACCTTTATATACTGTTCCGAGAGATTCACAGTTGTCCTCAAGGAGAATAATTTTATTATCAGCACAAAGTCTTTGTATCATATCTATATCGCTACAGAATCCCAATAAGTTTGTCAGGAATAACGCTTTTATTTGATGTTTCTTTATTATTGCAAGGAGTGTCTTACTTGATACATTTAATGTTGAGAGTTCTACATCTACTGGAATAGCATTTAAGCTCAGTTGAATAAGCGGCATTACATTGGTCGACCAAGTAAGCGCAGAAAAACCCACACCATCTCCTCTTTTAAGCTTGCCCATATTCAGGAGCGCCTGAATGATCGCCAAATTTGCGGAACTTCCGCTATTTAAGAAAACACACTGTTTTCTTCCCTGCCATTTTGCAAAGTTTTTTTCAAACGCAAGACACTCTTTCCCAAAACTCAGCTTTTTCGCTTCGGTGATAAAGCGAGTCAGCCGTTTTTTTGTTTCTTTTTCATTATAAAATGTTGATTTTACTAGTAGAATCATACGGTAAAGAAATAATATTATAACTTATAGAAACTCATGAGAACAAACGACTTAGGTTGGTACTCATCCTAGCAAAATATAAAATTAATGCAACAGGCTAAAACAAAAACGTCGGGCTTTACAGAAGGAAATACTGTATGAGAAGATAGAGATATGCAGATCATCATTACCAAAACTCTACTCTCAGGACTTTTAGTTATTGAGACTAAAGTCTTTGAGGATCCCCGAGGGTTCTTTTTTGAATCATACAGTAAGAGTGACTTAAGCCAGGTCGGAATACATGATGAGTTTGTTCAGGAAAATCACTCCCGATCGCAGAAAGGAGCTCTTCGAGGCCTTCACTACCAAGACAAAAGAGCGCCAATGGCCAAACTCGTCCGATGTACGCTCGGAAAAATATTTGACGTTGCGGTTGATTTACGCAGCAATTCTCCAACATTCGGCAAATGGTTTTCAATTGAGTTAAGCGATGAAAATATGAAAATACTCTATGTTCCTATAGGGTTTGCCCATGGATTGCAAACAACATCAGCATTTGCAGATATCCAGTATAAACAATCAGGATACTACACGCCAGCTGCTGAAGGTACGATTGCATGGAATGATCCTGATTTGAATATTCCTTGGCCAATACCACATCCTCTTCTCTCAGAAAAAGATCGACATGGCATGAGTTTTAAGGAATATAGTAATAACCCTATTTTCTCTTAGCCAAAATGAATATCCTCATTCTCAACTGGCGTGATCCAAAAAACCCAAAAGCAGGCGGCGCGGAATATGTCACACGCGAACATGCACGTGCATGGATAAAAAAGGGAAATAGCGTAACGTGGTTTACAACAATTTTTCCTCAAGCAAGGATAGATGAGACTGTTGATGGCATTACCTATATCAGAAAAGGCAACAGTGCAACGGTTTTTTTTCAAGCAGCACTGTTTTATCTTTCCTCAAAAAGACGATTTGACATTATTATCGACCAAATTCACGGTCTTCCTTTTTTTACACCGCTTTACGTGCGGGGGCCAAAAATAGCTTTCATACACGAAGTGGCTTCGGAAATTTGGGATTACGTGTATCCTTTCCCCTGGAATATACTCGGTAAACTAGTTGAGAGGCTCTCATTCAGATTGTACAAAGATACACACTTTTGGACGGATGCTCCTTCGACGATAGACGATTTAGAGAAGATGGGTATTCCACGTTCGCACTGCACTGCTATTCCGTGTCCGATTGACAATAAACCGTTGCAAGACGTTCCCGACAAGGAGAAGACACCGACATTCATTTTTGTCAGCAGACTGACTCCCATGAAAGGCGTAGAAGATGTTATTAAAGCATTTTCATACATCAAAAAGAAAGAGTCTAAAGCGAGGCTCTGGATTGTTGGGCAAGGAGAGAATAAGTACATCACGCGACTGAAGAGATTAGTGAAAGCAGGCGGTTTAACAAGTAGCGTTGTTTTCTGGGGATATGTTCCTTCACAAAAAAAACTAGCGTTAATGAGACGAGCACATATTCTTTTACATGGTTCTGTGAAAGAGGGTTGGGGACTTGTTGTTCTGGAAGCCGCAAGTCAGGCGACACCGACAGTTGCTTTTGCTGTCCCAGGTCTTCGTGATGTTATAATCCATGAGAAAACGGGGGTACTCGTCTTTGTGAGGAATAAAGAAGTGTTCGCAGACAGCGCGATAATCCTTTTACAGGATAAAGAACGGTTGCTTAAGATGCAGAAGCGTTGCTTACAATATGCAGCTAGCTTCAGTTGGGATGAAGAGACAAAAAAGAGTCTTCAATTATTACAGAAAGAATCTGGAGCCCCAGGATGACGATCACTTTCGCAAGCGAGTAAACGTAATAAACCCAAGAGAAAGTGTTAGTGTTACAAAACTTATCATAAGCCCCAGATTAACAAGCTCTTGCGGTTTGTATGAAATAGTAACTATCCCCGATTCCCCATTCAGCACAAAACTGTTAAACCACGTATTGTATTGCTTTGATGGGATAATTTTACCGTTAATGCTTGCGTCCCAATAAGGACTGAATTGCTCTGCAAACACGACCGTTCCAATTTTAGCATCTTTTATGGTCAATTGATAGTTTGTCGGGCTCATTTTCCTCCAGACAATCTGCTCGCCAGATTCTGCATAGAAATGATCTTTTGGATTTTCTAGCTCGTACACTGCAATGCTTGGAGCCACAGTAACTTTTTTGAGCCATGAGATTGCATCGATTTGCCTTTCAACCTTATCTCGAAGAACTGAATCATATTTTCTATCATTAAGGAAGAGTTCTTTCTCAGAATCATAAGGAATAATCACGTACTTTACGCCAAAGTTTCTAAGCAACTCCTCTTTTGTCTCTAGTTCTTTCGTCATTTGTAAAGACCCTGTTGTCTTGAAAAGTTCATATCTGCCAATTGCCGGATGCTGATCTGAAAAGTAGCCAAATCGCTGCCACTGAGGAATCCAAAGAGTCCTGAAAAACTCAGGCCGGGAAACTAAGAAATCTTTAAAAATAACATAGTCAGCAGGTATAGTTTTGAGTTTATGGATAAAACTTAGTGGTCCAAAAAATAAAGGCCAAATTAGAAATATTAAATATAAAATAGAAAATATTAGAAGCAAATTTGAAATTTGAAATTTGAAATTTGAAATTTTGATTTTACGCTTAATCAATTCTCCTATAGAGTAAATACTAAACGGTATTAAAATTGAATAAGATAAAGCGATCAATAAGTAAAATTTTGTTGGGTCTCTAAACATTACAAATCCTGGGATATGATTAAACATCCATATATAGACTCCTCCAAAAGGATCATTTGCTCCTTTTGCCAAAAAAGCTCCAATCAAACCAAGTATTGCAAAAAGTAAAATTGTTCTATTGCTAAATTGTTCTATTGCTAAATTTTTATTTAAATTTTGATTATTAACTTTGAATTTTGAATTCACAAAGAGAAGCGATGAAAATGCTAATATCGGTAATAATAAAAACTCTGGCTTTAAAAAATACGTCTTTCCAAAAATATTTTCCGGAAAATTTGGATGTAAAAGAGAAATGCTATTTTCAAGCTTAGCAAAGCTGAAAAATTTGACTGCATCTTGGCTACTAAACTCAGGACCAAATTGTTCAATTGGGTTTTGATTGTAAAAAATTGTTGGCAAAATCCAAAAACTATGAAGCAAAACTACAATACTTATTGGAAAAATGAAAACATAAAGTATTGTTTTCTTAATATTATTTATGCTTAATATTGCATATATTACCAGAGCGATCAATGTTATATAAACTATCCGCGGATCAAAAAGAACTTGCAAGCTAAGAGTCAAGCCAAAAATCAGAGAATTTTTAAAATTAAGACTTTCTAAAGATTTTACAAAGAAAAAGACTACAAAAGGAACCAAAGAATAAGCAAGAGCAATGCCTGCCTGCCCTCCTATAAGGATCATCAGAAAATATGTATTGACTAAATATATTAATCCCGAAAGCAGTCCGGAAAGTTTCTTTTCGGGGAAAATTTTTAAAAAAAGAAAAAATGCACCAAAAAAAGAAAGCGAAACTGCGGGTAAAATCCAAAAAACAAAACCAACAATATCCCAGGAAAGTCCAAGCTGGCCAAAAAACGCACTAAAGTTTAGGTAACTATTTATCCAAAGAGATCCTAAGGCATCCTTCCCCACTCCTGTATTTAAAATAGAATCCCAAGACGTGGGTATTTGAGCAAAATTGCTTATGTTTTCCGGCCAAAAAAAGCGAAAATCTCCGCCTGAAAAGATTGAAATCATAGTTTTTTATTTATTTTTTTGTTTTAACCGCATACGTCTGGGTAAACTTAGCCACTATTCTAAAAAGATTATACTAAATTATTCTAAAGCTTTGTTAGTCAAATTATTGAATTTGATTTTATAAAGACTTATAATTTCGTAGTGATAAAGACAAATAAGTCCATATCTGTATTTTTACCCGCACTTAATGAGGAAGAAAATATAAAAACCGCTGTTCTTTCTATAAGAAAATATCTTAATCAACGATTCAAGGATTATGAAATACTAGTTATTAGTGACGGTTCAACTGACAATACAAATAGAATAGTCCGTGGACTTTCAAAAAAAGATTGGAAAATTAAATTATTTACTCGCAGCAAAAGATTGGGATATGGAGCAGCACTCCGAGCGGGATTTGAAAACTCATCAAAAGATATTATTTTTTATACAGATGCTGATAATCAATTTAATATAGAAGACATGAATAAACTCCTTCCGCATTTGAATAAATACGATATTGTGAGTGCTTACAGAATTAACAGACAAAACCCACCTATGAGACTTTTTGTTGCAGATATCTATAACATGATTATTCGAATTTTATTTAATCTTAAAATCAGAGATATAGATTGCTCATTTAAACTTTACAATAGAAAAGTTTTTGAAAGTATAACTTTAAAAGCGAATACGGGACTAATAGACGCGGAGGTTTTGATAAAAGCCAAAAAGAAAGGGTTTAAAATAGGACAGATTGGAGTCAAACATTATCCAAGGCTAAAAGGACAAACAGTTTATGAGATGGGAGGAAAAATGAAAATCTTTGCATTTGTCAGGCCCAGTGTAATTATGGATATTCTTAAAGAGATTAAAACTTTATGGTCTGATCTTCGATAGATGCAAGTTTTATGCAACAATTTACTGAACAAATCTATAGAAATAAGAAAGATTACCAAGGCATTATTTTTGTGGATCGGGATGGAACCCTAAATTACGAGGTTAATTATCTTCGGAGGAAGATGCAGATTAGACTTCTTCCAAGTGTCGCAGAAGGAATTCGTTTACTTAACAAAAACAAAATAGCTGTTGTTGTAATTACTAATCAGCCAGTTGTTGCACGAGGATACGTGACGATTGCTGAGCTCAAAGAAATCAATAATACACTTGTTGCGATTTTAAAAAAGGAAAATACATATATTGATGCAATTTATTCTTGTCCACATCATCCAGAGAAAAACCATCTTGATATTCCTGCGTTTGCTGCGAAATATCGTATTGAGTGCGATTGCAGAAAGCCCAATATCGCAATGTATAAAGAGGCGCTTACAGTTTTCGGTTCGAAAAAAGTGCTTGGCGTAATTGGCGATCAAACAAAAGATGTTTTAGCAGGCAAAAAACTTAATATTCCAACCGCTATTGTTATGACAGGCTGTAAAGGCAAGGATGGATTATACGATGTTACTCCGGACTTTGTTTGTGATAATTTCCTTACTGCAGTGCGCCTCCTTCTTTGATATACTGAAACCCAAAAAGATCTAGACTTATATGAATAAACAAAAAAGAGTATTGATCACAGGAATTACGGGTTTTGTAGGAAGTCACCTTACAGATTACCTATTGGCAAGTACCAAATATAAAATATTTGGACTCCGCCGTGTTAATTCGTCTCTTCGAAACATAAACCATATTCTAGATAAAATAACTTTAATAAACGGTGATCTAATTGATCAGACAAGTCTTGTTAATTTGCTTAAAATTTCAAAACCAGACTATATTTATCACCTCGGAGCCCTTTCTTGGGTAGAGCCTTCGTGGAATATGCCAGCAGCCTATATGCAGACAAATGCAATTGGCACTATCAATTTTTTTGAAGCGCTCAGAATTACCAGTTACAAACCAAGAATTTTGGTTTCTTGCACTCCTGAAGAATACGGGGATGTTCCAGAGGAACTAATACCAATAACAGAAAAAACAAGACTAAACCCTGTAAATTTATATGCGGCAAGTAAACTTGCTCAGGAAGCAATTTGCCAGGCCTATGGAGCCTCTTACAAATTTGAAGTTATAAGAACACGCGCGTTTAATCATGAGGGTCCTAGACGTGATATTCTGGGAGCTATTTCTTCGTTTGCTTATCAAATTGCCAGAATTGAGGCAGGACTCCAAGAACCAATAGTAAAAGTCGGAAATCTAGATGCAAAAAGAAATTTCACAGATGTACGGGATATGGTTGAAGCTTATTATCTGGCAATCGAAAAAGGTATCCCTGGACAATTATATCTAATTGGCTCAAATCAAATTTATACAATCAAACAATGTTTGAAGATGCTTATAAATCTATCGCCAGCGCGAGATAAGATAAAATACGAGGTCGATAAAGAACGTGTTAGGCCTACGGAACTAAACATATTGATTGGTAAGTTTGAGAAGTTTGAGAAATTGACAGGCTGGAAACCTAAAATAAAACTTGAACAAACTTTGGAGTCTACTCTTAACTATTGGAGAGACTTTATTGACAAGGGACGCTATTAACAAACATGAGGATATTAATTACCGGAATTAATGGATTCATAGGACAACACCTAGCGCGTACGCTTGCTCAAAGAGGGCATAAAGTTTCAGGACTAGGACATTATAAAGGAGGCGTTCTTGATCGCACGATTGTTGGGAGGTCAATTCGCGACGCTCAAGTTGTTGTCCATCTCGCAGCTCTTACACAACATAAGGATATTGTAGACAATAGATTTGAAACGCTTGATGTAAATTTGCGAGGAACAAAAAATATTCTTGATGCTTTTATAAAATCAAAAAAATCTCGCAAGTTTTTATACGCCTCGACAGGAAAAGTATACGGGAAGATAGTTAGCTTGCCAATCTCAGAAGACCACCCCACAAACCCTCTAAACATACTTGGAAAATCAAAATTGATAACAGAAAAGTTAATTGATTTTTACAATGATAATAAAAAAGAATTTATAATATTTAGAATTTTTAATATCTATGGATCAGGGCAGCATAATAATTTTCTCATTCCCACAATTTTAGGACAACTAAATAAAAAGAAAATGGTATTGGGAGATTTAGAGGCTAAAAGAGATTATGTATACATCCATGATTTAATTAACGCATTTATTCTTGCAATTGAGAAAAAAGGTGTCACGGGAGTTTCCATTTATAATATCTGCACCGGAAAAAGTTTCTCGGCGTCTCAGATTGTTAGAAAAATAAGTAAAATAAAAGGGGTTGATATTAAAGCAAAAAATAATCCAACTTTAATAAGAAAAGACGAGGAAAAAGACGAGTATGGATCTTTTGAAAAAGCAAAGAATACTTTTGGCTGGGAACCAAAAAAAAGCATTGAGGAAGGTCTAAAGATACTATGCAAGCAATAATCATGGCAGGAGGATATGGAACAAGGCTCGGTAAGCTAGGCCAAACAACCCCTAAGTTACTACTAAAACTCAACAACAAACCGTTGATCGATCACCTTATTAATAACCTAAAAAAAGTAGACTGTGACAATGTGATTATATGTACAGGTTATTTGGGTAACAAAATTAAAGAATATGTTGATAAAAAAGATTATGGGATTTATATAAAACTTGCTCCGGAGCAGAAATCCCTTGGCACAGGGGGCGCATTAAATTTAGTTAAAGATATAATTGACGAAGACTTTTTCTTATTATTTGGAGACGTATACTCAGAAATTAACTTAAAGAAAATGTTCGCTTTTCATAAAAAAAAGAAAGCGGTCGTCACTGCTGCTATTCATCAAAGTATACATCCAGAAGACTCCAACCTTGTCAAATTTAATTCAGATGCGCGGATAACGATAATTCTAAAAAAGCCGCATACTCAAATCCCAACAAATCCTTATAATCTAGCTGCTGTGTACTTCGTAAACAAAAGTATTAGAAAACATTTACTTGCCAAAACTCCATACGACTTTGAACACGATCTTTTGACAAAGTTACTTGATGAAAATGTTCCGATATATGGTTATAATACGGGAGAACTTACCATGGATCTCGGAACGCCTAAGCGCTTGAGTGAATTAGAAAAACTACTTCGAAAATGATAATTTCGCGCACACCTCTTAGAATCAGTTTCGTTGGGGGAGGATCGGATATACAAAGTTATTATAGATACAGCCCTGGCGCAGTTGTTTCAACCGCAATTAATAAATATATCTATATTACAGTTAACAAGAAATTTGATAATAAAATTCGCGCTTCCTACTCAAAGACCGAAAATGTTGATCGGGCAGATCAAATACAACATCCGCTTATTCGCGAATGCCTAAAGTTGGTGGGCATAGATCGAGGAATAGAAGTAACCTCAATGGCAGATATCCCCTCTGAAGGAACAGGACTTGGTTCCTCAAGCTCTTATACAGTAGGACTCTTAAATGCTCTATATGCATATATAGGCAAACACATAAACGCTGAGACACTAGCACGAGAGGCTTGCAAGATAGAAATAGATATATTAAAAAGCCCTATTGGCAAACAAGATCAATACATTGCAGCATATGGAGGACTTCAGTATATACAATTTAATCAAGACGAGAGTGTATTTGTGGATCCAATTATTTGTTTATCTGAGACAAAAAAAGGGTTTGAAGATCATTTGCTTTTGCTATACACTGGGTTAACTAGGTCAGCGAATCCAATACTAGCACAGCAAACTACAAATATGGCAAAGAAAAAAGACAAACGAAAAACTATGGCAAAAATGGTTACCCTCACTAGGAAAATGCAGCAAGCATTTAATAAAAATAAACTCGATACTATTGGAGAACTTTTGCATAAAAACTGGATTCTCAAAAAAACAATGGCAGAAGGAGTAAGTAACTCCACTATAGATAGTTGGTATGGAAGAGCAAGAAAACAAGAAACTTTGGGCGGAAAGATTCTTGGAGCAGGGGGCGGGGGATTTTTACTTTTATATGCTGCTCCAAAAAATCATAAAAAAATTGTGAGAGCACTTCCAGAGTTGAGTCTATTACCATTTAAACTAGAACCACAAGGAAGTAAAATAATTTTCGTAGGAGAATAATATGCCAAAAAAGAAGACAATAAAAAAAGAAAAATTCACAAGAAATGTAGCGCTCGATCCCCGAGAATTTATAACAGTGTATTTACGCGAGGTTAAACGATGTCTCGACGCATTAGACAAAAATAAACTTGAACTGGCAATTGACATGATTATTGAATCATACAAAAACGGCAGGAATGTGTTTATCTTAGGAAATGGAGGAAGCGCAAGTACTGCTTCTCATATGTCATGTGATTTGGGAAAGGGGACACTCCAGCGGGTTTATGATAATACAGAAAGAAGACTTAAAGTAATTTCACTAACTGATAATGTGGCTTTAATGACTGCTTTTGCAAATGATTTGTCATATGACGATATTTTTATACAGCAGCTACGAAATTTGATTGAAACAGATGATTTAGTTATTGCTCTATCGGGAAGCGGAAATAGTCCAAACGTAGTCAAAGCAATAAAATATGCAAAGGCTTGCAGAGCAAAAACAATAGGATTTCTTGGGTTTAAAAATGGAGGAAAATTGGGAAAAATGGTTGATTGTGCAATAATTGTTGATAGCACCCGTTATGGACCAATAGAAGATGTTCAGCTTATATTAAATCATCTTATTGCCTCCTGGATAGCAAAGATAAAAAATATCCACGACGACAAAATTGGAGAGGAAAATGAAAATAAAGCAGTCCCCTTTCGGTGACTTTATTTTGATGATATAATTAACAATGTATGCCGAAATCAGACGATACCAATCTTCGAGTTCCTTATGCGCTAGCAGTCCATGGAGATGAGGAAAAAGAACGTGTTTCTGCAGTACTGGATGAGCATCGAACAAATACAGGAAAAGAGACCTATGAATTTGAGGAGCGCTCAACAAAGTATTTTGGTAAAAAGTATGCTGTAATGGTTAACTCTGGCTCATCAGCTAATCTACTTGCTTTTGAGTTGCTGAATCTGCCAGAAGGATCAGAAGTTATCACTCCTCTTTTAACTTTCTCCACAACCGTTTCCCCCTTGCTTAAAAAAGGACTTATTCCTGTTTTTGTTGATGTTACAGCAGGAACATATAATATAAATGTTGATCAAATTGAAGAGCTGCTTACGAAAAATACACGTGCATTAATGATCCCACTCCTTCTCGGCAATATTCCTGATATGGAAAGACTGAGAAAAATTGCCAAAAAACATAAGTTGTTTTTTGTAGAAGATTCATGCGATACGTATGGAGGAAAATTCAAAGGCAAACCAACAGGAGCATATACTGACATCACCACAACTAGTTTCTTCGGTTCCCATATTCTCACGGCAGCAGGAAACGGGGGAATGATTTTAGTGAATGATCCCAAATGGCATACCAGAGCTAAAGTTCTTCGCGGGTGGGGAAGAAATTCATCAGTGTTCCAAGAATCTGAAGACATTAGAAAACGCTTTGCCGTAAAATTAGGCAAAATACCCTATGACGCAAAATTTGTGTTTTCTGAAATAGGATATAATTTCCTGGCTCCCGAAATTACAGCAGCTTTTGCAAACGCCCAGCTGGACAAGCTTACAACATTTAGAAAAAGGAGGGTAAATAACTTCTCTTACCTTCACAAGTTTTTTGAAAAATATGAAGACTTTTTTGTCCTTCCAGTTCAACGAAAAGATGTTGAAACTCAGTGGCTTGCCTTTCCTCTTACCATTAAAAGGGATGCGCCTTTCTCAAGGCTTGAGATTGTTACATATCTTGAGCATAATAATATTCAAACTAGACCAATTTTTACAGGAAATATCTTAAAACAACCTGGCTTTAGGAATATTCCCCACAGAATTGCAAAGAACAGATGCCCTGTGACAAACGATATAATGGAAAGAGGTTTTATTGTCGGCTGCCACCATGGAATGGATAACAGGCACCTTAAGAAGATAGAAAGTGTTTTTTCTTCTTTCCTTTCAAGTTACTCAAAACCAAAAAGGAGATAGCTCAGGATTAATGATCGGTATCATTTAAAATCAGAAATATTGCTCCAATCCTCGAAGCTCTTTTTTACTACTCCTGTTGCAATAAGAACAAAAATAGCAAAACCGAGCGCATCGGCTGTAGTGGCAAAACCCAGCAAAGCGGTAGGAATTCCCAATAAAACAAGAATAATTATACCTTTTAATATAAAAGTGCTTGTAATCTGCTTCCTGAATAAAAAAACGGATATCAACCATACAGCTGTAAAAACATAATAAGAATATTGACTAATCAGATTAAAATAAGGGAGAGCGCCTGCTGCGACAAGAACTTGAAAAGCAAAGACCAAAAAAACAATATGCGCAAGATGGCCTTTGAAAAAACTCGTAGAAAAATTGATTAATGATATTGTTTTTTTCTTAAAACGTCCCAGCATATCCTCCCAAAAATTATAACTAAAGAAAATATAGAAATAAACAAACCTATAATAAACATTTGCTGTGGGAGGTAATAAATTTTTAATTTGCCTTGAATTCCATTTTCAAAATACCATGCATTTCCGTACTCAGCCGATGCAAAATGAATTTGCTCGTCAAACGGATAGCATTTGCCTCCGTCCTCGCAGACTTGCCAATACTTACCATAACTTTCACGAATCGTAAGGGATAGTGGTCCTCTATTTTCCTTTATTTCTGCTGTATATGAAACAGGACTTTCTTTTCCAAAATTTTGCACGTAATCTATCCCTTCAGACTCTCTTTGTTTTTTGTACAACATTAAAATTGGAGAGGAGACTTTAACAAGATTTATATCCTTAATCTCAATAAGTGTTTGTCCGGGGATCAAACTGGGACTTACTTCTTCCCCGCTTATTTTTTCAGCCAAAGTAGCAAAACCATTGCAGAAAAAGATTTTCACTCTTTTGTCTTTAGGCTCGATAAATCTTTCCTCGGTGCTCAACTTTCTGCTATTGGGTAGAAAAGTTCCCAGAATATCTAATTTGGGAAAAAATTGTCCGGGAAAAGTCAAATAAAAACTTAAGTCCTTTCTGTCGGTAAGATTTCTATACTGAAATGAAATCATATATCGAGCTCCTATTGTCTCCAAATTTGATATATTGAAAGATAAACATTTGTCTATACTATCCGTAGTAAATGAGTAAGTTCCACTCTCATCTTTTATCCCTTTTGAATCAAGCGGAAGAGTAGGTCTTATACCCTCAAGAAGATTCTTCACTGTTGAATCGGAAAGGGCAAGGCGGATCCTGTTATTGTCAATTTTTAAAAGTCCATAAGATAGCCACCCTTCTATTTCTCCCTTTGGGGTAATTTTGACATCCGGTTTTTCAGCAAGAGACATCTCCGATTTTTCAAAACCATTTAGGTGCGCAAGGCTTCCGCGCTTTACATATACATCGTACTCTCCTATCTTTGGCAAATCGAATATAAAACGCTTGTTATAGGGATCTTTTGTAATCCAAACTTTGTTGCGGGCCAAGGACTCAAGAACCAATACCCTTTCATAGGAATCAGCAAGTACTTTTTTGCTGTCGGTTTTAACCAATGGATTGATGTAAAGCTCCTCAATCCAAGTTGCCTGTTGCAAAAGATGAGCGCGAACTATTTCAGCAGAAGTGTTTTCTTCTTTTCCTGTAATTTTCCACTCTTTCAAACCAATAATTCTCTTAAGGTCGGCGAGTGCTTTCCTGTGACGGTCAAGCGTTCCCGGTAAGCGAACAAGATTTAATTCCCGATCAACAATCGATTTTGCCTCAATAATTCGTCTATCAGAGATCGTAAGATAATAATTTAAGAGAGATTTGAAATCGTTAGACCTCCTTTTAATGTCTTGTTCTTGAATTGTGATTAGCGGATAAAAAAATGAACCTGGTAAAACCTTTGGATCGTAGAAAGTTAGTCCGAGTCCGGGCCCCTTAAGATCACAATTGAAACATTCGGGAGCAACAAATATTTCTCCCGCCTTTAAAACAAAGTAAGGACTATTTTTCCTATCCAATTCTCCCATAAATATAGGAGCGCGGGGATCAAAATACGGGAATGACACAATATTTTTTAAATCACCCTGTAAGAAAGAGAGTCTTGTGGTTGCGTTCACTCGCGGCGGTTTTTGCCTTCCAATAATACTGTATACTTTCCATTCTCCAAAAGTTTTTTCGAGTCTAAAATTAGGATTTTTCTCAAGTATCTCCTCGTAAATCGCGGGGCTAGTAGTGCCCCAAGATATATTTTTCCAATCAAAATCCTTTTGAAGAACTATACCATTTATTGCGAATACTTCCGCGAAATCAAGGAAACTATCAAAATCCTCTTTGAGAAAATTCTGATACATCTTAGAAATAAGAACTCTTTCAGAAATTGGCAAAAGAAGACTATTTTGAACAAAAGAATGCCTTGACAGTAAGCTATTGAGAGGCGCAACGCTCCAATACTTCCACTTGTAGGCAACATATCCTGATTCTGAAAGTTCCGGCACAATTAAATATCTTGTGTCCGGATCTTGCTGATTTATCCATTTTCCAAACTCAAGAACATATTTTGGAACCTTTATCCTTGTTGTAAGTTCTTTTGAAGGCTCGTGCGAGTAATCAAAAAAGGATCCGTTTAGAATAGGATAGTGGTAAAAAACTATGAAGCCTGCGACGGCAACTATTGCAACTCTCTGGAAAAATGTCGCCAGATTTTTTGGAAGCCTCGCCTCTATCCGAGAGAAAATATGATCTAATGAAAACCCTATGAGAATTGCATATGCAAACCAAAAGGCGTATCCAAATTTATAATATACGCTTCTGAATATTGCAAACCCCGGCAAATAAAGAGCTAACGTATTGTAAATTATTCCAATCTGTGACCTTGGACCTGATGTAAAAATTAAAGCAACAAGGCTCAAAATAACAAAAAGGTAAATAAGTAATTTGGTCTTTTTCTCCTTTACAAAGAAGAGAGATAGGTACGCAAGGATTGGATAAGTAAAGCTTAAAGCAATAAAAAGAGGGTTTGTAAAGAAGTTTTGCGCAAAGGCGTGATATTGATTAAGGTACCAGTCTGGAATTCCCTGCCCCCTCAAAAGATTAAAGAAAGTGGCGCCTTGAGAAACATATCTTGCCCAACCTAAAGCGCCTTCCGGTCCCCCGGCAAGTGCTAAATCGCGGCCGTAAAACCCTAAAATATAAAAAGCGTACGGAATTAACCAATACGCGTTTAGCAAAAGGTAAACTAATGCGACTCCTGATGAGAAATAAACAATTTTTAAAAATGTTTTCTTTTCAAAATGTAAAAAGGCAAAATAAACATAGACTGTAAAAACTGTAATTATCAAACCACCGTAAAGAGGGAAACTACCTCCACCGTTTAAAATACTGATAGTGAGACCGGCAAAAATGACACTTGGAAGAAAGCTCATCCTTCCCAAAAAATAGGAGAGAAGAAAATATAAAAATATTGGGAATCCTGCATAAATTGAAAATTTTGTACGCTCAGCAATAAACCATGCCTGAACGAGATAATAATTGATCATGTAGACGGTTGCGGCAATCAGAGGCAAATATCTTTTCTCCGGCCAGAGCTTATATGCCAGAAAGTACATTGTTAATCCTGGCAAAACAAACCAAAAAATAAATTGGATTATTTGTCCCCAGTGAAGATTAAGTCCGATGTATGCGAGGAATGCTTCAAGCCCGTGAATCAAAAATGCTCCGAGGAGCGCAAAACTTTGATCTGTTCCTATTCCGAATCTTTGGGTCCAAACATAAAGTCTATCTAAAAAATTTGCTACCGGATCCAATGTTAATCCGGCGTCATGCCCTAAGATAATTGTGCCATTTGGAAGCCACAACAGCGGAATAAGCCCTAGAATTAAGATGAGGGCAAGATCAAAAAAAATTCTTCTCTTCATGCAATAAAATTATAATGGGCAGGAGGATAGGTGCATTATTTCTCACTTATTCTAGATCGAGTTTTTTCAGTTTTTCTCGATCATTTATAATCTGTCGGATTACAACGAGCGCTATTAGAACGAAGATTATAAATCCGATCAGGTCTAAAATACGTTTAATGTCGAATATTGTTATGATTGCGGCCAGAAAGAAAAGAATTAATACAGCCAGCATTATTTTTTTATTAGAAATAGAAACTCTAAGTAAGACCATAGATAAGAGAAGTGTAAAACCTATTACTAAAAACTGATAGTTGGGGACAATATTTATATATGGAAATGACTGAATTACTTCAAAAAAAACAAATGTGCCAACAATAATAACTATTTGCGTAGTGTTTGCACGAACAAATATAGACGCTTGATCGTAAATTTTGATTATTTTCTTATAAATAAACGTAAACATACTCCTCCTAATATTACCACGATAGAACCAATGGTAATAATTGTTCCGATTTCATACCATCTTTGGGGATAATAATAAATTGTTAATTTCTCACCAAGAGAATGATCTTTTAAGTACCAAGCATTTGCAAAACCTCCGGTCTGAAAATGTGACTGATCACCAAATGGAAGACAAACACTTTTCTCATCACATACTCTCCAATATTTTCCAAAACTTTCGCGCATGATAAGAGAAGCCGGAGTATTATTTTTTGCCAAATCTACCTCATACGTAACAGGGTCTTTTTTAACAAAGTTTTGAACAGTATTTGAATCATCCACATCTTTCTGTTTTTTATAAAAAACAATATTAGGATAAGCTACTTTATGAAAGGTAATATTTTTAATTTCGATTAATGTTTGGCTTCCCGGTAATAGATCAGCGTCAAATTGTTTCTGGAAATTGCCGATTTCATTTATTGATAAAAATCCATTACAGAAAACGAGTCTTACATTTCCGTCTTTTGGTGTAATTAACTTGATAAATTTATTAAGATATCTAAAACTTGCAAGTGAAGAGTTTTTTGCGCTGTACCTTAAGAACTCATCTCCCTCAGCTTGATTGAAGAAACTTAAAGTATTCTTGTCTGAGAAATTCCTGTAGGAGAAGGAGACAACATATTGAGTATTTAAATATTCAAGATCATGGAATTGATAATAAAAACATTTATTTAGACTATCAACTGTAAAGGTCACATTATTTTTATCCACAATTATCCCCTCTTTCCCATCTAGAAAAGTAGGAGATGTAGAATCAATCAGATTTGCCATTGTTCCATCTTTTAGACCTATAAAAGTTTTTTTATTAGTCAGGTTAATCTTTCCAAATGATAGCCAGTCACCAACTGTTGTAATGGGTTTTAAGACATTCGGTGAATCTTTGAATGTGATGGTTGTCTCTTTGGGATCGCTCACGTGATTCGTCAAGCTTCCGCGCTTTACATATATTTCATACTCTCCCGTAAGAGGAAGGTCATAGATATATCTTTTATTCGTCATGTCCTCTGTTACCCACATTTTCTCCTTTGCGAGTCTCTCAATCTCAGTAATTTCATTGTAGGATTGAGACAGCGCTTGACGTTGGTAAATGCTCATTATTGGTTCGCTATACACTGAGTCAATAAGGTTTACTTGCTGGATAATATTATTCATTACCCTCTGTGCTGCTCTGTTCTCAATTATGGCGCTATCTTTTTGTTTTAGTTCTTGTGCAAGTTCTCGCAGAGTTTGTCTATACCTTTCAATTGTTGGAAGTATTTGCTCTATTCTATTTTTTGTATCAACCATCCATTTAATCTCAGTGATTCTTCTATTTGAAGCTGTTATATAGAAATTGATAAGGGACAAAAAGTCACGCGATAAAGCTTTGACTTGCTGCTCACGTAAAACGATGATGGGATATAGAATTGATCCAGGAAGAAGCTTAGGATTATAATATTTAAATGTTTCTTCTTTATATTCAAGATCACATTGAATACATTCAGGCGCCAGATACATATCGCTGGCGTTTTGGGCGTAATAGTCAATATTTTTCTGCTCAACATCACTCATGAACAATGGAGTTTTAGGAGCAAAGAATGGAAATGAAACAACTTTGCCCAGTTTTCCTTGCAGAAAACTTAGTTTTGTGCTGGAATTTATTCTTAAAGATTGTGTCCTTTCTGCAATCTTATACACATTCCATCTTCCAAATGTCTTTTCGCGAATAAATAATTCCGGATGAGACGTTAAGACTTCTTCATATTTTTCCGGGTTTACAGTACCCCAGGAAGGATTCTTCCAATCATAGTCTTTTTGAAGTACGATAGCATCAATAGCGAAAACTTCAGTAAAGTCAGAAAAACTTTCCATGTCTCCCCGCAAAAATGCTGCGTACATTTCACTCATAAGTACCCTTTCGCTCTCAGGAACAAGTGCAGTATTATGAACGAATGAATTTATTGAAAGCAAACTAGTAACTGGAGCAATACTCCAGTAATGCCAATCATAAGAGATATAGCTTGTATTCCCAAGTTGAGGCATTACAAGAAATCTAACGTTTGGATCCTGCTGATTTGCCCATTTTCCAAACTCAAATATATAATCGGGAACTTTGATACGAGTAGTTAATTCTTTACCGGGTTCTTTGGAATAATCGAGAAAAGAACCATTTAAAACCTGCTGGTGGTAGAACACGTAGAGAACAACGAATAAGAGCAAGCTAATTTTTGAGAAGGCAAGTGCGTTTTTTTTGAAATATTTAAATTCAATACGCGAAAGTATATGGTCAAGCGTGAACCCAATGAGAAGTCCGTATGAAAACCATACCATGTAGTTGAATTTGAAAAATGCAGATCTAAAGATTGCGAATCCGGGAACATAGTTCACCATAAACTCAAAGATAAAACCGAATTGAGATTCTGGACCCGATGAAAATAGTATTCCGACCAAACAAATTAGAAAAATAAGATAAATGATATATGCTTCTTTTCTTGTTTTTTGAATTAAGAAAGATGCAAATGCTAGAATTGGGAAAAGAAATGAGGAGATTATTAGGATCGGATTTGAAAGATACCCCGCTGAATAAGCGTGGTAAGGGTTAAGATACCAATCGGGTATTCCCTGTCCCCGGAATAAATTGATGAATGTTGACCCTGAAGATAGATACCTTGCCCATGATAGAGCTCCTTCTGTCCCACCCGCTATTGCCAAATCACGACTTGCAAAACCGAAAAGGTAAAATGCATAGGGAATAACCCAATAAGCGTTTAGAAGAATATAGAAGAAGAAGACCCCCACTGAATAGAAAATAGTCCTCCTGACCGTTTCCAAGTTTAAGTTAATTGCGTTTATATAAACAAAAACAAGAAGAACCCCAAGAGCAAGTCCTCCATATAGGGGCAAACTTCCTCCTCCGTTAAATACTCCAAGTATAATTCCAGTTACGACGACAGTCGTAAGAAAACTTGTTTTTTTTCTTAAATATATAATCAAAAAATACAAAACTAGTGGAAATGCAACATAAATTGAGAATTTGGTACGCTCGGCAATAAACCACCCTTGCAAAAGATAAAAATTCAACATGTAAATGATGGATGCAATAAGCGGAAGATATGTCTTGTCCGGGAAAGTTCTTGAAGCAAAAAAGTACATTGCGAGCCCTGGTAGCGTAAACCAAACTATGAATTGTATTATTTGACCCCAGTGTAAATTGAAACCTAAGTACGCGAGCAAAGCCTCGAATCCATGAATCGCGAAGGCTCCAAGGAGCGCTCCGTTCTGATCTGTCCCAAGACTAAATCTTTGAGACCAAACATGTATACGGTCAAGAAAATGCATGATCGGATCAAGCGCAAGTCCCGCATCATGTCCTAAAAGAATCGAACCGTCTCTAAACCAAAGAATAGGAAGACAACCAATAATGAATATGATAATAAGATCAAAAATAATTCTTTTTCTCATTTTTTAGCAATAATTACAACCGGTGAAATTACATAAGGCGATGAAATTGCTATCGGCAGTGCGTAATTCAACCTCCAGTGGAATCTGTAAAAATAAGGAATAAATGCAACTTGCTTAATCATAATGTTCTTAAAGCCAACCCTCCTCATAATTTTTCTCCACTCATTAGGCTTCTTGACGCTTATGTGGGTCGGATCATTTGACATGTGTTTGTAATCATTGGGTGTTGTTAGAATTATAGTCCCACCATGTTTTAATATCTTATAAGTATTCCTAAGAGACATTTCTGGATCTTTCAAGTGTTCTATTACATCAAATGCAACGGCTACATCAAAATTCTCATCCTTCATGAATTGTTTTTGCATATCATGGACGATGAATTTTATATCCGGATAATTTTTCGCTGCTAAATTTACAGCGTATTTTGATACATCGCTTGAGAAAACACTAAATCCATAATCGGCAAGTAAATTTGCGGCTGCTCCTGTTGCACAACCAAATTCAATTAACTTTCTACCTCTACCATTCTTTATAGGATAAAATTTATTAATGTATTCGAGCATCCCGCGAAACCAATTTGAAAGCTCGCGATCTCGTTTGACACTAAAATCCCCTATCCCTTTGTAATATCCCTCAAAGTAATATTTCTCAAAATTCTTTTTATTTTTCTTCATTCTTTCTTAATAATTTCAACTGAACCTGCAATCTTTTCTACTGCTAAAATTGACTCAGCGTCCTGGTTTTCTGTTTCAACTATTATTAACCTATCATTAAGCTTAATTAAATACTCAATTTTTCCATTGTTATTTACAATTAGGCTGTCATTATAATGAAACTTATCATATGAAACTTTTCGCGAATTAACAATACCTAATTTACCGTTTGTCAGAATTTGTGAGTATTCATTCACTGCAAAAGCAGGCGTTACATTGAAAATTGTCATTCTTATGGTAAATATTGGACTAATAATTGCAAACGACGTTGCTGTGCTTTGCGCGCTATCTTGCGGCACTTCTTCTATATCCGCTTGAGAAGGGTAATAAAATGATAACCCTGTTGAAAGATCAAGGTAGTTTTTCCAATCAGAATTTTCTTTTGCAGCTGTAAGATAGCTATCCATTTCTGCCCTAACTTCGCCTGTTGTATCGATAAGTTTTACATCTTGTGCTTTATAGTAAAAAGCGCGGATATCAGAAACCTTAAATTTACTTGCAAGAAGCGCTTCTGCAAGCGTCTTCTTAGATATATAATATCCAAATCCACGACCTTGCGAATATAAATAACCTTCTTTCTTGCCATCAAAAAGTGGTTTATTAAAAAAACTATTCGGTAAGGGGTTGTTATCATAATAAACTACGCTAAGCGCTGGGGCAACGCCTGTCTGAAATGGAAGACTCGGACCATAAGCACTCAGACCATCTGTTTCAATATAGAAAACAGTAATCTTAGGAAGGCTTGGAAGATATTTTTTCAACTGTTCTACGACCTCCCGTCGATCCGGTTGAAAATTCTGGGTGAAATACCTGATACTTACATTTAGTACAGCAATATTATTAATCAGCCAAAGAGTGAAAAGTGTAAAAGCTATCAGGGGAACAACTGTCTTCTTTTGAAACGATTTGGAAATAAACTCCGAAAAACCCAAGAGTAAAAACGGGAAAATAATAGCCGCGCCGACATTGGGATTATAATAAAACCGCGAGTCAAAATAAAAATCATATCCCCAACGAGGAAAGGAAAATATAATTGCAACCAAAGGCAGCGAGCTTAAAACAATCATTGCAAATCCTGTTGCGAGTGTTCTTGCCTCCTCTATCTTTTTCCCTCGAACAAAGCTAAAATACTCTCTTGCACAAAAAATAATAATACCAATACCTACTATGTAAATAATGAAGCCATTTCCCGGACCGTACAAAAATGTAAGTCGGGCTTGAGACATATCCGCGCTATCTCCACCAGGCGGCACAGGTTGAACAATTGGCGTAATAAACTGGACAATAGAAAATACTGTTTGTCTTGGCAAAAAAAGAGTTCCTGTCATTTTTACAGGAAAAGTCACGCTGCGAAACAAAATTTCTCCCAGAAGATTCTTGTGAATCGAAAGATCGGTGCTAACAATTGTTCCAGTATCAGGAACTTTTGGTGTTTCGCGCGACTGCTGTTGCCAAGACGGAAGTGATGACGAAACATAATTTCCAACTAGTTTGTCAACAAGCGGGCCAACACCATAATAAATATTCGGAACTAAAAATCTAAATGTCGCATATATAATTAAACTTAGGATGAACAGTTTACCTAAAAATTTCAGAGGAAAAACCTGCCTGCCCTGCACCAGAGCGGTGCGGGGCCTGCTGGCAGGCAGACCCTTTTTTTCGATTATAGCCATAAACGGAAGGAGCACAAAAAGAAAGACTGCCGTTTCCTTAGTGAAAAGTGATAAGAAAAGAAAAAGTATAGAAAGGTATATGAATTTTTTATTTTCACGAAGATATGCAAGCTTAAATGAAATAATACATAATAGGAAAAAGGTCACAGACAAAATATTCTGACCGTAAAACGGGGCTGCGCCTGTTATTGTATGAGAATGCTGTGGAGAAAGAGCAAAAAAAACAGCGCCTAGAAGCGCGAAAACATTTTTAGTTATTATATCTTTTCTATGTAACAAAGTTTTTATAAATACGAATACCAAAAAGCTATTTACTGCATGAAGAGACAAAGACATAAACGCATAAGGTGCATAATTCATGCCAAAAAATTTTGTATTCAGGAAATATATTGCGGAAGCAACGGGAACAACATGTTGTCCCGCGGATAAGGGACCCGAGTTAATAATTGTCGATATTATTGCTGTTAAAAACCCATCGGGTCTTTTTGTAAGCGGAAAGTAATATGTAAAATGAAACCATTCATCCGCTTCAAAATACGAATTAAAAAGTCCGCGGAATAAAAAGAGGATGACTACTAAAAGCGCGACAAAAACAATCCATGGCCGATTCTCGATCAAAGCAAGAATTTTGTTTGCCCTTTTTAATTTCCTTAAACCTATAATCTCCAATTGGATCATTATACCTAAAAATTGGAAATGCGCAATACATAGCGGCGGCGGCACAGATTAGAATTTTTTCTGCGTCTGGGTTAGTGCATCAGCTCCGCAAAGATCAAGCGGAGAATATCCAAGCCGTTTAAAAGGGGATTCATCTTGCGTGTGCCGCCAATGCGTTTGGGCTCAGAGGCCGGAATTTCGGCGACTTTTAGTTTTTGCTTGGCGCATCGAATCGATAGAATCGGTTCCATTCCGGCCCGCGGAACATCGATGTGAAGTTCTTGAACGATATCTTTCTTAAATGCTCGGAGCATTACAAGCGAATCCGTATAGTTCCCACCAAAAGCTATATTGATTAATGTTGTAAACATCCAATTACCGAAAGCCGTGACCGGATCATCATCATCGCTTTTTGCTCCCCCTATGTACCGGGAGGCGATTACCATGTCGTAACCTTCCTTCATTTTCCGGACCAGTTCGGGTATGACCTCTGGCAGTGAATTTCCATCCGGGCTAAAAGCCACAATGATGTCGCCTTTAGCGATTTTTAAGGCTTCACGATAAGCATTTGTGATGCCTTTTGATTTTTGCATGACGACTCGATAGCCCAGTGATTTAGCATATTCTACCGTGCCGTCCGAAGAGTTGCCGTCGAGCACCAAGATTTCATCGACCCACTGTTTTTTTACGCGCGGCATGATAGCTTTCATGCCGTCTATTTCATTTAAAGTTGGGATAAAAAGAGTCGTTTTCATGATATTAAATCCATGAATTCAATTACTATCTCCCGCGAGGTCTTTTTAAAAGACGAAGCCACCAAAGAAGCCTTTTTATTATCTATTTCTCCTACGTTGTACATATAACTTCCAAAGCTAACTTTTTTTCCAAGTAATTCTGCTATTTGGAAAAGGGTGATATTTTCTGATGATACTAAATTATATACTCCTTGTAGATCTTTTTCAGTTGCTATCTTTACAAATTCTAAAACGTCCTTGTGTAAAATAAAATTGAATACAGATTCGGAAGATAAAGTTAAAGTAGGATTCTCTTCTCTTATTATTTTTTTCAAACTATTTGTGCGTGCATCCTTCCCAAGAAGTGCTGAGCATCTTAGTATCAAAAAGTTCGGACAAAGATTTTGAATTAGGCTTTCTGACATAAGCTTGGTTACCCCGTAAAAACCAGATATTTGATTGACATCTATTATTTCGTTTTCAGAATGTTTTTTGTTATTTTTTGGGTACACATCCACTGATGATACGTAAATAAATTTTTTATGGGGAATTATAGCTAATTTTTTTGTTAAAAAAAAATTATCAAGAAGGTATTGGTAAAGATCTTTGGAATTAACTTCTCTTGCTAGATTAAAAGCGCAATGAATAAGTACTTCTGTTTCGTCGACATTCCCAAAATCTCTATTAAAGGAAGTCCCCCCTAATTGATCATGAAAATACTTACCTAGACCACTTCCAGAACCGGTAATCAAATAATTACTTTTTTTTCTTTTTAGATTTGGGTTCATTGAAAATATTATATCTTTTATTCAATAGAGATTTGTTTTTTAGATACCAATCTATGGTTTCTTTAATTCCCTCATCAAGCGACATTATTGGCTTAAATCCAAGAAGTTTTTTTGCCCTTGTTATATCCATCAATCTTTTCTTGTCACCCATCGGCTTACTTTTATCCCAAACAATTTTAATAGGCTCTCCCGGAACAAACTTTGCAATTGTTTCTGCAATCTGTTTTATTGTTACTCCGGTACCACTACCTAAATTAACTGGGACATTAACTCGTTTTTCAATAGCCATCATCATTCCTCGCGCTACGTCTTTGGCATGAATGAAATCGCGAATAGGCGTTCCGTCACCCCATACCACGAGCGGATTTTCTCCGCCAAGCGAGCGCGCGATGATTGAAGGTATTACCATGGCGTTTTCCGGATCAAAGTTGTCGTAAGGTCCGTACACATTCGCAGGTCTCAAAATGGAAATCTTATTCCAGCCGTATTCTATTCTATATGCCTGCGCCTGAAGTTCTCCCATACGCTTTGCCCATCCAGCAAATTTGTCATTTTCAGAAGGAAAACTCTTCCATACATCATCTTCATAAAATACTTCGGCCGGAGCATATACCCCAATAGTACTTGTATAAAGATAGTGTTTGACGCCTGTTCGCCTTGCCGCCTCCATCATATTGGTATTGAAAAGAATTGTCGGGACAAAGAAACTTGCTGGACGCTCTTTGGTCATTTTCGGAGACCCTTTTATACCAGCAAGGTGAAACACGTAATTCATTCCCCGAGCAGCTTTTAGGCAATTATTGACATCAGTAAGATCCAACCTTAAAAATTCCGCCGCAGGATGGGCTCTTGAGGGAGCATCCAAAGAAACAACCCTTACCTTAGCTTGGGCCTCAATAAGCATTTCCACCAAGGGTCTTCCTATTAAACCAGTCCCACCGGTAACAAGTACATTTTTACCTCTATAGAAGTTGTGTTTGGTATTTCTCATTTATTTTTTTTCTAAAAAGCTTTTCTTATACCAAGATATTGTTTTTTTTATTCCTTTTTCAAGAGAAATCTTTGGTCTAAAGTTATATTTTTTTCGTGCTTTCTCAATATTAACAGCCAAATTAAATTTAATTGTGGGCTTTGAGGTGTCAAATTCCATGCTTTTATTTTTACCGGAAATTTCAATAATTTTGCCTATCACATCTTTTACAGAAAAACTCTTTCCTAGTCCTATGTTAATTAACTCGAATGGTTCTTTTTGTTTTTTTAAAACTATCTCAATAAAATCGACTAAATCTGAAACATAAAGTAGATCTCTTTCTTCAGATCCGTCTCCCCAAATAACAATCTCGTTATCGCGGGCTCGTAAAACCTTAGTTATTGTTGCTCCAAAAAAATGAGATTTATCTAAGTCGTATTTATCAAAGGGACCATAAATATTTGTGTGTCTTATGGCCGTATATTTTGTATTACCAATCCTTGAGTAGAACTCACACATCTTTTCCAAATATACTTTTGTCCATCCAACACCGAAATATTTATCCGTAATTTCATAATTAAAATCCTCCTCTTTTACAGGATTATTTTTGCTTGGATACATTACTGTGCAACTAAAAAATACAACATGTTTAACGCGATTATCAAAGCATGACTTAAAAATTAGGCTATTCATAATAGCATTATCTGTAACATGAATGTATGGTTTTGTAACAATATCTTTTGATCCTGAGGTTACTGCAGCCGCCTGGATTACAATATCCATACCCCTGACAATTTGGCTAACTTCTGATTTATTTGTTAAATCAACTCTAATCAAAGAAATACCTTTTATACTGGGCTTTGTTTCAAAATAGGTTCCATAAACCTTCATATCAGGGCGTTTACCTAGCCTTTCTGCAATATTGCGACCAATGAATCCACTGGCTCCGCAAACTAAGACTTTATTCTTTTTCATGCTACGACTTCTTAAGATTATTTAGAACATCGCACAACTTGTAAATTTTCTTCTCTTCTAAGGTAGGGTAGTTACCAATATAAAGGCCATAAAAGTGTATATGCTCAACATTTGGATATTTTTTATACTCTTTATCGCCAACAATCTTTCTTAAATAGGGTTGCCTTAACTGATTTCCTCCACCTGAAGTTCCCCTACGAAACTCGACACCATAAGCGTTAAGCGTCCTCATAACTTTCTTTGCAAGTAAGGGACTAGGTTGTTTCAGAACTAAAACAAATGCATAGTTACAACTACCGCGGGTCTCAAAGTCTGTTTGGTATATGTTAGGATTCAGATTTGATAAAAATATTTTTAAATTTTTTGAACGAATTTTATTGTTTTTAGAAAGCCTTCGAAGTTGAGATAATCCTATGACAGCATTTATTTCAGTAGAGCGCATATTATATGCTGGAAATGCAAATATAAAATCTGGATTTAGATCAGGATATTTTTTTTGATAAGATTTTTTTAGTGACTCCGAATCAGCCTCACGTACCATTCCATGGCTACGCCCCATACGGATCATCTCGTATATGTCAGGATCATTTGTGGAAATCATTCCTCCTTCAATACTACTCATATGATGAGCATAGTAGAAAGAAAAATTTGATATAAGGCCAAATGTGCCTAGCTTTTTTCCTTTAAAAGTTGCTCCGTATGATTCACAAACGTCTTCAACAAGCGGAATTTTTTTTGCGCGCAATTCGTCCAACAATTTTTGACTGAGGCCGTTTATTCCTAAGATATGGGTCAAAAAAACAGCCTTTGTATTACGGGTAATTTTTCTCAAAACTAGCTCATTATCCATCCCAAGTGTCCTTGGATTGATATCCACAAACACTGGTTTGAAACCACACTGGATAACAGATGCAATATCAGATACCCAAGTTAACGGAGGAACAATTATCTCACCCAAACCATACATTTGCCGAATTGCTAAGATGCTTAAAAGATTGGCTGATGCACCGGAGTTAACTAAAACACTGTATTTGACCCCTAGCCACTTGGACCATTCTTCTTCAAATTTTCGCACATTCTTAGATTGGGTAAGAATTAGATCATCTTTAGCTTTAAGAAATTTTACAACAGCATCTAAATCTTCCCTTAAAATATTTTTTTTCATGAGTGGCCAGTTTAATTTTTTCATTTTAAAAAGGTCCTTTAAACCTATTCTCCCAACTATAAAAATCCTCGCTTCGCAAGTCCGCTCTCGCGAGCCCCAATTTCTTTTCAACCTCGCGAATGATAGTTGCAGCATTGGGATAAAATGCGTTTTCCAGCGGACGCGTGGTGGGACATGACGTATGAGGAAAGGCGATTCTACTTACAGGTGACTTCAATTTATTAAAACATTTCTCAGCGACACGTGCTGCAACTTCGGCGCTAAATCCACAGAATTCCCAATCGTAATCGGCCACGATTAAGCGACCTGTCTTTATCACGGACTTTACGATTGCTTCGTCGTCAAGGGGGTATATTGTTCTAACATCAATGATTTCTGCTTCGACGCCGTGTATGCGTGAAAGAATCTCCGCAGCTTTCGCGGCCTCAACGTTCATCCATGATGTTGCCACGATGGTAATGTCGCGGCCAGCTCTCAAAATGCACGATTCCCCAAGCGGTATGGTGTATGCATTCGACGGCACATCTCCTTGCAGCCAATAAAGCCATCGATGCTCCAAAAAAATTACGGGATTATCGTCCCGAATTGCCGATATTAATAATCCCTTGGCGTCCGACGGCCGAGACGGCATTACGACTTTAAGACCAGGCATATGAGCAAATACTGATTGCAATGATTTAGAATGTTGAAATCCCTGACCCCATCCGCGCCCAATAATTGCCCTAATAACCAGAGGTGCTTTTAACTTTCCAGCGCTGCCAAAGGCCGTTGTGGCAACCATATTTATAAGTTGATTCATTGCCAAAAGGAGAAAGTCAACGCGTATATGAACGTGGATTGGTCTTAACCCCGTTATCGCCGCTCCGAGCGCGACGCCGATCATAGCGTCCTCAGAAAGCGGCGTTCCAAAAAACCTGTTCCTGCCGAATATCTCCAACCCCTCAGTTGTACCAAAAATTCTCTTATGATCTGTTACGTCAAGACCGAAAAGGAAAACGCGTTTGTCGCGTTTCATTTCCAAAAAAATAGCTTCGTTAACCGCTTTTTCAAAGGTAATGATTCTACGAGCCATATATATCAGCAAATAACTCCGCATCGGTTGGATACGGCGCTTTTCGCGCTTTGTTAAGACTCTGAGCTAGATTTTGGTCAACAATAAATTCTTCGGCGGTTATATCGTTTTCTTTCACGCGGGCGCGAAGTAAATATCTTCGGGCGACAAGCAGCGGATCGACTCTTTTCCACTTTAAAAATTCCTGTCTTGACCTATAACCGAAATGAAAATCCTCCTCCACGCCTACATGCTCAAGATACCGATAGTATTTTAAGTGAAGAAATCCCGGCTTGCCGGTCTGTTTCATTTTCTTAATCATCTCGGAAGTTTCCCTACAAATCTCAAAGACGTCGGTAGTATCACTGCCAGCTACATGACAGTAGAATTGCGACACCACCTGCACTATGGATTTATATCCTATGCGCTCGCCAACTGGCGAGTGTATAGCAAAATTATTGTCTTCGCATACAAAAAGAACTGGCAGTTTTTTAAGGCAGGCGAAATTCAAACTCTCCCAAAAAACACCCTCATTAAGCGCACCATCGCCGAAAAATGAGGCAACCACCTTTTGGTTCTTTAGAAATTTATTTGCCAGTGCTGCTCCGACTGCGGCGGGAATGGTTGTTCCTACTACTGCGGAGGTAAGCATCATCCAATTCTTGGGCGAGGCAAGATGCATTGACCCCGCCCTTCCGCGAGCGCTACCGGTCACCTTACCGTAAAGTTCGGCAAAAAATTTATCCGTATCATCGGTCTTCGCCAGATATAAACCATGACTTCTATAAGTACCAAACACCTGATCTCTTTTTTGAAGAGCCGCGACTACTCCTACTACAATGGCTTCTTCACCCATGGACATATGCATGGGCGTCTTCATTTCATTTTCTTTATAATGCTTAATAATCAATTCTTCGCTCCTCCGAATAAGATAAAGCTTTCTATAAATTTCCAGCAACTTCATAAGTTGGTAAAATCATGCCTCCTTATAATCTGATATCCCTTTATTAGCTCTGTTATGCCGTCTCGCAAAGAAATCTGTGGCATAAAGCCAGTCTTTTCTATCTTAACGTTTGAAACAATGTAATTGCGTTGATCCGGATCGCGACCGATAGGAGAAACAACGAAAGTAAAATCCGGAATCTGCCTTTTAATTTCCTCACAAAGCTCTAGTTTGGAAAGGTTGGCATCCGTTAGTCCTACATTGTAGGGTTCATTTTTCAAATTCTTGAAATTATCTATGCAATGGATAAATGCGCGTGCTACATCCCGAATGTGAATGTAATTTCGCTTAAAACCTGCCTCAAAAAGGACTACATAGCCGTCGTGCACAGCCCTGTAAACAAAGTCATTCACTAAAAGATCGAGTCTCATTCTAGGACTTATGCCAAAAACGGTCGCAAGGCGAAGAGTAATGGCGTTCCCGGCGGCAAGTATCGCCTCTTCAGCTTCTACTTTCAACCGTCCATATAAAGAAATCGGCCTAAGGGGTGTTGCCTCATTACAATAAATCCCGGCCTTACCAATGCCGTAGCCGCTGTTTGTATTCGGAAAGATAATTTTCTGGCCAGGCTTTCGGAGTTTTAAAATCATTTTTATCGCTTCAAGATTTACGGCTCTTGCTTCCTGCGGGAATTTCTCGCAAAGGGGCGCACCCACAAGACACGCCAGGGGCAAAATATAGTCTTGTCCTTTCATTAAAGATGCCATGAGTTTATCCCCCCGCGCATCTGCCCGTACAACCTTTAGTCTCGGATGATAACACACGTCTAGAAGTGAATTTTGGTTATAAAAAAAATTGTCCACTACCGTTACCGCGGCACCTTTCTCAAGCAGCATAGGAACTAGTATAGAACCGATGTAGCCGGCACCGCCGGTAACTAAAACTTTCATAGATTTACTTTGTTCACCACCTTACAAATTGATTTTACATCTTGCGGCGCAAGCGACTCATGGTTTGGCAAAAAGAATCCACGACTGTACACTGCATCAGAAACTGGATGATGAAATCTTCCATAATTTTCAAACCAGAAAGGATGCAAGCCAAGATTCCCCGCCGTAAATATGCGTATCTCTATTCCGTTACGGTTAAGCTCCTTGACTAATGCCTTTCGGTGTGCCCCATCTCTTGCGAGAACAGCAAACGAAATGCTACAGGGCACAGACTTATTATTCCACCTCTGAAAAGTAACATTTTTAAGGCTTGCGGCATATATTAAATGGTTACGCTTGCGAATTCTCGTGACCAGATCAGCTTTTTTCATCATGCGAAGCCCTAAAAATGCACCGACCTCGGTGTTTCGCAGATTAAGTCCCGGCACAAAAAACGTGAAGGATTTATGGGAGCCATCTATCTTATATTTTTTCATTAATCTTAAGTGAGTTTTCTCGTCCAAATCTTTGCCCCACCCATGGCTTCGTAAAAGCACAAGCAGGTCATAGAGTTTTTTGTTATTAGTATTTATCATCCCGCCTTCAATAGTTGAGAGCTGGTGTCCAAAATAAAAAGAAAAGGAGGACATATCACCAAACGTTCCTACCTTTTTACCATCGTATTCCGCACCCAAAGCAGCACAGGCGTCTTCCAATAGCATAAATTTATACTTTTTCTGGAAATGCTTTAATACGTCCATATTATCAGGTACACCTAGAACATGAACCATAATAACCAGCGCCGGTCGGTGTTTTTTCAACAAGGCTTCGAGGTGATTGGGATCAAACCCTAAAGTATCGGGATTTGCTCCGCACATTATGGGCTCGAAACCAAGCTGCATAAAAGGGCTTATTGTTGTAACCCATCCCACACTCGGTACAATAACTTTTTTGTTGCGTAGCTTTTTTGTAAGAAGAGCCGCATATGCCATCAGGAAGTTAGCTGAGGACCCGGAATTTACAAAAACCGCATATTTAGTACCAACCCATTTAGCCCAACTCATTTCAAGCTTATTGGTCAATTGGCCCTTGGTAAGCTGCGGCAGGGAATTGTCTTTTGTACTAAGCCAAGCAGTGAACGCAGCTATATCTTCTTTATCAATAATTCTTTCAGCTAATTTATATCTATACATTGTTTAATTAGCGCTTCGCGCGCTGTTTTTCCGTGCCACCGTACTCCTGCAAATATTCAATAAAAATTCTACGCTCTCTTCAAAACTATATTTCGGCCTCCAACCAGTTTCCTTAGTAAATTTTGTAACATCGGGGATTTGAAGTGTTACGTCAGTGGGACGAAGTAAGTTAGGAGAAAGGCGCAGGGGAATCGCAACTTTCGCTTTCTTTCTTAAGAAATCTAGAAATTCTCCTACTGTAATTACAGTATTTCCCCCAATATTGTACACCTGCCCGAAGCGGCACTTTTCGACCGCAACCCAATAGGACCCCATTGCGTCACGGACATCAATCAGGGTTCGGATAGAGTCAAGGTTGCCGTGCAAAAGTTCTTTCTGCAATCCTTCCTCAATACGTGCGACCTGCATAGCAAAGAAGGTAGCAAAAAGATCTTCTCTACGAGGATTAATATAGGCAAACATTCTGGTGCGAATTATTTTCATATCATACGCGCGAAAATAAACAGCGCCTAAAAGATCTTGTGTCGTCTTGGAAACGGCATAAGGGCTCATCGGATTTAAAGGGCACAACTCTTTGATTGGAACATCTCTGGGATTTACTTGGCCGTAAACTTCAGAAGTACTACAAATTTGTACAATAGGCTTTATATTTAGAATCCTTATTGCTTCCAAAAGATTGCTGGTACCTAATATATTATTACTTAAAACCGAAGTAGGTGTTATAAAAGAAGTTCTGACATTTGCATGGGCTGCTAAATGAAAAATGGCGTCAGGTTTTACTTTTTGTAAAACCTCAATTACAGAAGCCATATCCATTAAATCAGCTTCATGCACGATAACCTGTCTTTGAACCTTATCTAAATTATCTATTGTGGTTGAGTGCCATCGGGAAATTCCATGTACTTCCACTTTTGGGTGATTATTTACTATATACTCTGCAAGGTAGCTACCTCCAGACCCACTTATCCCAATGATAAGTACACATCTGATATGACGATTTTTATTCATGTTCTGAGTTTGCGTTTAATCTCGTTTGTGTAATCTTCTTGTCTGTCAAAAAAGATAATTTGAGATCCTTGGGATTCAAATTTGAAAGGGACATAAATAAGTTTTTTTAAGCTTTCTCTTACCTTTTTTTGACTTCGTGGAGGAACAAACAAAAGTAAGAATCCGCCGCCGCCTGCACCTATTAGCTTTCCCCCAATAGCGCCTGAAGATAGGGATTTTTTATAAATTTCATCGATAGTGGAATTGGAAACTTGAGGGCTTAAGGTTCTCTTTATTTGCCAAAACTTGTTTAAGAGTTCACCAAAACTTTTCATATCGCGCTTACCCGTTAAAATGGAGAGAGCTTCTTCTACCGAATCTTGCATAATGCTAAGTTGTTTTTCTCGGGTTTTAATTTTTTTTACATAGCTTTTAGCTACTTTTGAAGCAATACGAGGAATTCCTGTATAGAATAACATTAGATGATTTTCAAGTTCCTTAATACGCTTAGAAGAAAGGGTTATAGGTTTAAGTGTAATCTCCCCATTTTTATGAAAAGTTATATGATTGAAACCCCCATGTGCCGCAAGGATTTGATCCTGAGAACCAACTGTTTCTTTTAAAACCTCTTGTTCCAGGTATATACCTTCTTTTGCTAAGTTGTGCTTATTGGGCATATGCCCAAGCAGAGCATAAAGTGCATTAAGAAGTCCCACTGTAAAAGCAGAGCTAGAGCCGAGTCCCGATCTGGCTGGTAAATCACCATCATGATGGATTTCTAATCCTTGATTAATCTTTAAGAAACGTAAAATTTCGCGCACAGCTGGATGAGTAATTTCGTCGATTGTATTACAACTCTCTATCCTTGAATAGACAATACGAAATTTATGCCAAAAAAAAGGGGGCAGGAATCTTACGTTCAGGTAGCAGTACTTATTGATTGTTGTAGCGAGAACTGCACCACCATTATTGCGATACCAGGCAGGATAATCCGTACCTCCACCAAAGAAAGAAATTCGAAAAGGAGTTCTGCTTATGACCATAGTTCTTTTTTCTTTATACCCACAAAAAGATAATGCTCAACCAATTCGCAAAGGATATGTTCAACAGTCAAGTGTGCTTCTTGGATGTATTGTGTATTTTTACTAGGGATAGAAATTACCACATCTGCTATTTTTTGTAGTTTACCGGAATTGCCGGTTAAAGCCAGGGTGTGCATTTTGATAGTATTGGCCGCTGTCATGGCTCTGATGATGTTTTTGGAATTTCCACTGGTTGAGAGACCTATTAATAAATCGTTAGGCTTACCCAAACCTTGAATTTGGCGTTCAAAGACTCCATCAAAACCAAAGTCATTGGCAAAAGATGTCATTACTGACGTATCGGTAGTGAGGGCAAAGGCAGGCAGACTGGGACGAATAAAATTCTTATCTAGTGTATTAACAAGTTCTGTCGCCATGTGCTGGCAATCGGCAGCACTCCCACCGTTGCCGCAGAGTAAAACCTTACCCCCGGATAAAAAAGTATCCACAATTAATTGAGCTGCAGCAAGAATTGAATTCATGCATTTTTCAAGCGTTGCCTGTTTAACTTTGATGCTTTCGGTTAAATGCGTTTCTGCTTTTTTACGATAAAGATTATTGTTTTTACCCATCATTTGTAAATGAAGTTTATGTTAATTGTGAGTGAATGTCAAACATATGTCAAAGATTTTCAGTCTACTTAAGCTTTAATTCGTAGATAGCTTTTTTTAGAATTGGATTGGATTTATAGACTTTGATTAAGTAATCCTCTCCATTAAGCAACGCAGCAGAAGATGTAGAAAAAAGATTATCTCCTACTCCTGCTACTCTATCTCGCCATATATAAACGTCATCTTCTAAAATCATATACTTGTTTTTCCCGAAATTATCCTTGTTTCTCAACTCCCGTATTATACTAAAATCACTTGGGCTTACTCCTGGTATCTCATTGATTTTCAACTGATTTAATATAGCAAAATCAGTGGGTTTTGCTCCTGGAATTTCATTTGGTATAATCAGTAACGCCGCTGTCCACAAAGTATTATAAATAATAGGTCTATTTATATTTTCGGTAACAGTTACTAGATCACTTTTCCCTCCTGCAAGAATTATGGCATTTTTTGGTAATTCTGAGTTTACCCATTTTAAGTATTCAACTTCGCCTCTTGTGTTGTTAATACCTGAACGCAGTTGCGCTACCATACTCGATGTTTTAGGAATTGTATAAAAAAAGATGAATAGAACTAGAAGGATAGGACCAATCCATAATCTTTTTAATGCATAACCATGCCTGCCGCCCTGCCTGCCGGCAGGCAGGGCAGGCAGGTTCTTCTTAGTATTGCTTAAAATCCAATCAATAAGGAAGGAAAATAAAATTATACTCCATACAATAACGTGCGCCAAAAGCCTTTCCCAGGGAGCATTCTTGGTCAGGATAATAAGCATTATAACGTAAGGCACTATTGGAAGAGCAAGTTTAAAAGCTTGATACCTAAAATTTAGTATAAAAAGAAAAATTATAGATGCAAAGAGAAATACATTAACATAAATATCATTGGACCATGCATAGACATATTGTCCAATATCTTGTATGCCCAGAAAGTTTTCTTTGAATAATTGTAGGGTCGTAAAAGCAAGGCTTGCAAAAATTACCATAGATATTAATTTCGTGACAGAAAATTTTCTTGCCCTGAGATTACTTGTGGTGAGCTTGTCGAATCCATCGAATGGGGACTTTCTGAAAGTCGCGAATAATAAACCGAATAAAATGGGAATAAGAAAGATATCATTAAGACCAGCATTCTGAATTACTCGTTTTAGCATAACGACAGACAATCCTGCATAATAAAATAATTTTTCCAATATATTGCCTTGTGAAAGACTTTCATTGATGGACATAGATCCTGCGTCAGTGGATGATTGATAGGTAGAACCTCCTTCTATCAATGCTCTCAAATAGTAGGGAGTTGAGAATTTCATTTGTACAACATACTCCCATGCCGAATAAATCACGAGGAAAACTAAAAGTGGCAGTATAGAATAGAAGATCAATTTTGGGTTTAATTTAACAAAAGGAAACTTCTTAGTCTTATTTGCCTTTTCATAGAAGAAAACCGGAACAAATAGCATAAATACTGCTAAATCATTTATTAATAATAATAATTTATTTAATCCATCTATTAAACCTATCAAGCCAAAAAATAAAAGCCAACGAATGGTTCCAATATGAATCGTAATTAGATAAACTATAAAGAACATTGAGAAGGCAAATAGAGACGCGTTGTCTGGTGGAAGATTAAGGGCCATATGAGTTAAATAATCTGAAGTTGCAAGAAAAAGACTGCCGATTATTCCACCTATTGTGATAAAGTGTTTTCGAGACAAAAGAACGTAAGGAAGAGTAGCAACAATTGAGCTTAGAATAATCATGAAATATAGATATGCTTTAAGTCCCCCCGCAAATCCGAATATTTCGTAAAACGTCCCTAAGATAGATGATTCAATAAGAAAGTTTTGTCCTAAGATGGCAGGGCAAAAGTTTCTTACTGCACATGTTGCAGCTCTTATAAATTGATCATAATCACCCTGACCACCTAAACCCGCATAAAATGAGAACACACCTAATTGATCAACTGAAGCTGCGGAAAATCGGTAAAGAATCGCGATTAAAAATACTAATAAAACAATTGCTAATCTTTTTTTAGCATTTGTATCTAAGTATTTTAAATAAAATTTGGATCTGGTAAATCTGAGGACTGATTTTTTTAAAGGTTTAAATAGCTTCTTTTCAAATAATACATAATCGAAGATTATTTCACCGACAACCATTTTTAAAAATTTACGATACTTCTTTTTAGGCTTTGGCAATTTTATTTTTCTTTTATTTTTCAAATAAAGAGTAAAAAGAAATGACGAAAAAAATATTATAAATAACTGCCTATCTTGAAGGAAATTTACGTTTCTTGCTACATAAACAAATTTTTTAAAAATAAAAGGGAAAAGCGTATTAAAATTCGTTAGATCGGCTCGTGTGTATTTATAAACTAACGCGACTTGCGGTTCTCTCAAACTCACCCCAATTCCATTCTTGTATGTGCCTGAAAGAGATTCTATCTCAAAAACGTAGGTGTTGTTTTTGGAATTTTTAAAAGGAGGAAAACCAAAAGTAAAATACTGATCTGGCTGAAATTGGTTTGCCTTATAATTATTTTCATAGTGCCATTCTTTTCCTTCTTCTTTTACTCTAAAAACAACCGTATCTGTTACATTGTCAGATAGTTGCGCGAATCTAAACAATAAAATACCAAAATTGTTTTCGGAAGCTTTAAGTTTAACAGTGACCTTTTCTCCTTTAAGCAAGTGATTGTCAAATTGATCGGTTCTGCGGTCTGGACTGAACGTTTTTTGGATATTTACCGATTTTTCTTCCACTAATGAAAGAGGTCCGAGTGAATCAAAACGCGTAATCTTGGAAAAAAAATAAGGATACGAAATCAATATTAAATATCCAAATACCAAAAACAATGAAATGATAAATAATTTAAAGTGCTTCATCGAAAACGTAAAAAATTATAGCTCTTTTTCGCTAAATTTGCCATAAGGGTCAAAAAAGAAATGAGAGTAATATCCGAAACTGGGGTTATGTTCAACGGATGCGAAGAGTTCATCATCACTTATCTTTCTTATACGCGACTGTATATATTTTCTCTGTTTTAAAATCGAAAAGAAATTTGGGATCCATCCTACGACTCCAACTTGAGACGCTATGGCCTGTTTGAACTTTCCCCGCAGAAGGCTCATGAAAATAAGCATTTCGCATAGAACAAAATGGACCGGCAGAACAAGGATAAGTTTTTTCACCCCTAAATTTTTTAAATAAGACACAAATCTATTTCTAAAGGATCGAAATATCACTACTTCACTTTTTGTCATGATGTTCATATCCCCTCCCCCAAAATGGTAAACAACGCTTTTTGGAACGTAAACTATTTTCTTACCACTTAACAAAATTCTATGGCAAAGATCTGATTCCTCAACATAGGTTACAAAGCTCTCATCAATTCCCCCAAGATCTATATAATCTTCTTTACTCATAAGAAAACATGCTCCTTTGACAGAATATACAGATAGTTCTTTTTGATATTTCCTTTCTTTGTAGGATTGAAAATACCCATAGTGGTATAAAAATCCTGTAAACGTAAAAAGGGAGCCTATTGAATCAATGACGTCTTTTTTAACCATGTGTCTTATCTGAGGCTGAACAGCACCTACGGTATTATCTTTTTCCATCCTTTCAACCAAAGGTTCTAAAAAGCTTGGAGTAACTTGAGTATCATTATTGAGAAATAAAATATATTTACCTTTGGCAAACTTTACGCCAAAATTATTCGCCCCTGCGTAACCTCTGTTCTTTTTAACCTCTACAACACGAACATTGGGATAGTTTTTTTTAAGAAACTGACCACTGTTATCTGTAGATCCGTTGTTTACAACGAGAATTTCTTTGTTTGGGTAAGTTGTTTTTTCAACAGTAGGAAGCAACTTTTCAAGCCACTTTTTTCCATTGTAGTTGGGTATAAGTACGGTCACTTTTGGAACCTTAGAACTTTCAACAATTTTTAAATTCATTTTCTAATAATTCTGTTTTTTGGTCATGCTCCCCACCAGCCAGATTTAATAGTCGAAACGGCTTTGCCATTTTAGTCTATCGGCGATTCATTATATTTTGCTTCAGGATTTCTTAGAAAGTGCGGGTAGTATGATAAAGGTGGATCATGTTTTATCAGTGGTATGAAGTCAGCATCAGACACTTTCCTAATTTTCCTTTGTATGTATCTTCTCTTTTTAAGGATCCGAGGAAGATGGAAAATCCACCATAAAGTTCCAAGTTGTGCAGAAAGTCCATAACGAATTATGCCTCTTGCAAGTGCTGAGAAAATCATTGCTTCAGAAAACACAAAGTGGGCTGGTAATAATTTGATAAGCTCTACAAAGCTTAGATTCTTAATGTATGAGTAATATCTATTCCTAAAAGAGCGGAAAATTGTGGTCTCGCTTTTTTCCATTACTGACATATCTCCACCGCCCCAGTGATAAATATAGCTTTGTGGAAAATACAAAACTTTTTTACCCGACAACCAAATGCGATGACAATAATCGGACTCCTCTACGTAGCACACAAAGTCCTCATCCAGTCCCCCAAGTTTTAAATAAAGATCTCGACGGGTAAATAAACACGCTCCCTTAGCAGAATAAACGTAATGTTCCTTATTATATTGCTTCTTCTTATATGGTTGGTAATACCCATAGTGATATTGAAAACCAGTTGAAGTATAGAAAGAGCATGCAGCGTCAAGAACATTTCTATTTCTTAAACTCCTTATCATTGGTTGTATTACGCCTACAGTTTTATCGACTTCCATTCGGCCAACCATTGGAGCAAGAAAATCTGGTGGAACCTGAGTATCATTATTAATAAGTAGCACGTATTTTCCTTTCGCATGCTTTACTCCATAATTATTTGCTCCGGCAAACCCTCTGTTTGGCATTATCTCAATTAAACGGAAATGGGGATATTTATTTTTTACAAATTCTCCACTGTCATCTGTTGATCCGTTATTTACAATAATAACTTCAAGAGGCTTATATTTTATTTTCTCAATCGTAGGAAGCAACTTTTCAAGCCACCTCTTACCGTTATAGTTAAGAATAACTATGGAAACTTTAGGATTCGATTTTAACATTTCCCAATTTTATCACAAGAAGATTCATTCTTTTGGTCTCAACTCATAGATGTTTTTATTAAGTTCTTGACTTGTTTTGTAAACTTTTATTGAGAAATCTTGCGCGTGAAGAGCAATATTAGATTTTGGCTCTGTTGTAAAGACGTTATCTCCTACACCTTGAAGCCTTCCCCTCCATAAATAGACATCGCTCTCTAAAACAAAATATCTTTTTTTATTAAAATTTTCTTTATTCCTCAATTCCCCTGTGAGAGTGAAATCTTGCGGTGATACTCCAGGAATTCTATTTGGACGAATTAGTAAAGAGGTGGACCACAAAGTATTATAAATAATAGGTCTATTTATATTTTCGGTAACAGTTACTAGATCACTTTTCCCTCCTGCAAGAATTATGGCATTTTTTGGTAATTCTGAGTTTACCCATTTTAAGTATTCAACTTCGCCTCTTGTGTTGTTAATACCTGAACGCAGTTGCGCTACCATACTCGATGTTTTAGGAATTGTATAAAAAAAGATGAATAGAACTAGAAGGATAGGACCAATCCATAATCTTTTTAATGCATAACCATGCCTGCCGCCCTGCCTGCCGGCAGGCAGGGCAGGCAGGTTCTTCTTAGTATTGCTTAAAATCCAATCAATAAGGAAGGAAAATAAAATTATACTCCATACAATAACGTGCGCCAAAAGCCTTTCCCAGGGAGCATTCTTGGTCAGGATAATAAGCATTATAACGTAAGGCACTATTGGAAGAGCAAGTTTAAAAGCTTGATACCTAAAATTTAGTATAAAAAGAAAAATTATAGATGCAAAGAGGAAGATAGAGATATAAGTCTTTAAAGTCCAATTGGCGTAAATATATTCTCCGGGAAAGATTTGATGAATACCTAAGTAATTATTTTTAACACTTACTAGTAAAACGATATTTATAAACGAAAAAACGAATATCGTACCGAGCTTTAGAGGAGAGAGTTTAATTTTGGAGCTTGATTTTATAAAGGAAAAGAGTAGAAGTCCGAAGAAAATTGGCGCTAGAAAAATTACCTGTAAATCAGAGATACTAATCATTCGCTTAATCATAACTAATCCTGAGATTAAAAGGTAAAATAATTGCAGTAAGAGATCCTGTTCTGCTTTTCCAGAATTTCTATCATAGAATAACGTTTCAGACCTGAAATTCGATCCCGTAGTCTCAACTAACATTCTTAGAAAATAGGGTGCTGAGAATTTTATTTGCACAAAATATTCCCAAGCCGAGTACAAAATCAAGAAAATTAGGAATGGTAATAAAGCTAAAAGTAGTATTTTAATATTTTTTCGCTTAAGAATTACCCTTAACTGTTTAGCTCGCGGTAGGGCCGTTTTCCTTGTTTTCTCATAAAAGAAGGCGGGAGCAAAAAGAGCCAATGCCGCAAGGTCATTGATTAGAAAGAATGCTTTAAACATCCCATCAAAAAATCCTGTCAACCCCAGAGCTGCTAGCCAACGAATTGTTCCATAATGCATAGTCAACAAATAAACTATATAGAACATTGAGAAGATAAAGGCAGATCCGTTGTCGGGGGGGAAGTTTAACGCAACGGTAGTTAAAAAGTCTGAGGTTGTAAGAAATAATGAGCCCACAATTCCACCAATTGAGAACCAAGTCTTCCTTGAAAGAAGGACATATGGAAGAGTAGCAACTATTGAGGAGAGAAGTAACATGAGATGTGAATACGTCTTAAGACCTCCTACAAATCCAAAAAGTTGATAAAAAGAACCTAAAATAAGTGATTCAATGAGAAGATTTTGGTGTATAATCCACGAACAAAAATTTAAAGCGCAAGTAGATGCTCTCATAAATTGATCATAGTCTCCTCCTCCACCCAACGTGTAATAAAATATGCTAGACTGATTAACTAGCGACGAAGAATATCTAAATAAAAATGCGATGAGAAATAGTAGTATTGCGATTAATACTCTTCTCTTCGTATTTGTATTTAATAGATACTGATAGATTTTGACTTTATTAAATTGGAACCCTCTCTCTTTAGAACGCCCGGTGAAATTCTTTATATTTATAGCGGCTATAATTTCATCAGCGAATTTTCTGGGATTTTTCTTAAATTTGAAAAACAGTTTTGAAATTCTCTTTGCTGAAAGCCTAATAAGTAAGAAAAGAAAAAACACGCCCAACATCATCAAATAATTAGTGTTTCCAATGACGTAGATCATTTTTTTATAAACGAATGAAAGTAGAGATGCAGGATTCCTAATTTGATCTTGGGAATATGTATAAACTAGTGCTAACTGAGGTTTAGCATCGCTTAAAGCAACACCATTCTTATCACTTCCTGAAGTTGATTTTATTTCAAAAAGATAAGACTTATTCTTTGAACTAGAAATAGATGGAAAACCAAATGGATAATATTCATTGTTTTGAAATAGTTCGCCATCGTATTTATTTTCATAATACCAGTCTCTACTCCCCTTTTCCTTAAGTCTAAATATTAGAGTATCCGAACCTTTCCCAAATTTAACAAATCTCAAGAGTATGACACCAAAGTTGTTCTCTGCACCTTTAAATCTTCCGACTATTTTTTCACTCTTTAAGAGAGGCGACTGTAAAGGTTTATCTCTTTGAAAACTAACCCGATTCTCTTCAATGACAGAGAAGAATCCAAAGTCCTTGATTAAGGAAAAAGCTTGGATCACAAAAAAAACAGCCGTAATTATAAATGGAATCAATAATGTCTTAAGTAATTTGTTATTCATCTTTACTAATGGTCTGACAGTATCTTTTAATTGCGTCTTGCCATATCGGGAGTTTAATTCCGAGTTTTGCCGCTCGATTGTTTTTAAGCGCTGAAAAAAGCGGTCTTCGCAGTGTTCCTGCCAATCCTCCTCTATCAACAGGAATGATTTTTGTTGACATATTTTTAATTTTAATAATTTCCTTCGCAAAATCCGCCCAAGAACAATAGCCCTCATTAACCAAATGGTAAATACCACTGGTGTCTTTACTCTCTAAAAGATCAAATGTCGCTTTTGCCAAATCCAACGCATAAGTTGGATTAACAATCTGTTCTGATGCCACTTCAATCACATTCTCTTTTTCTGCTTGTTTCAATATATTGAGAGCAAAATTTCCTTTTTTTGACCTGCTTCCTTTTTCCCCTCCATAAACTCCAGAGCTTCTTATTACAACGCTTGTTTGAGAGTAGGCAAGCATAATGTATTCTCCCGCTACTTTTGATATACCATACATTTGTACGGGACTGGGCTTATCTTCCTCAAGATATTGCGATCCTGTTAGTCCGTCAAAAACGTAATCAGTTGAAAAATGCACAAATCTTATATTTTGCTCTGAACAAATTTGTGCAACCGGTTTAAGTGCGGTTGCATTTACTAAAAAAGCTTGGTCTGGTTTATCTTCACACTCCGGGACAACATGAAATGCAGAGGCGTTAATAATCACATCCGGTTTGAATTTATCTATTTCTAATTTGACTTTCTCATTATCTGTAATATCAAGTCTTTCATGTCCGAAAGAACGAATACTATATCCTCTTTCAACTGATTGTTTATTAATTTCTGCTCCAAGTTGTCCGTTTTTTCCAATAAGTAAAATTTTCATTATTTAACAGGGTGAAAATCTGGCCAATTTTGATCTTTTTCTGAAAGAATTGCCTTTTTTATTGGCCATTTTATTTTAAAAAATGGATCTTTCCAGTGAATTCCTCTTTCATATTCCGGCGCATAATACTCTGAAACAAAATACTCAATAAGACAATCTTTTTCAAGCGTCTGAAATCCATGTGCGCAACCGCGAGGAATAAGAATCATTTTCTTATTTGTTCCCGAAAGCTCAATTCCTACCCATTTTCCAAAAGTAGGAGACGTCCTCCTGATATCTACCGCTACATCAAGAACCCTGCCCGAAAGACATTGTATTATTTTGTCTTCTTGGTAAGGTTTTGTTTGGTAATGAATTCCCCTAATCGTTCCCTTTGCATGCGTTAAGGATCTGTTAATATGAACAATAGAGTACGGTATACCTTGCTTTTTAAGTTCTTCTTTTGCAAATACCCGAGAGAAGTAACCTCTTGAATCTTCCCTAGGTTCAATTGTAATAATATATACTCCTTTAATTTTTGTCTGTTTATATTTCATGTCAATTATTTAGTCTTAATCCAAAACAACTTTGAGTTTATCAAATTTTTTGACATTAAGTTTTTAAGGATTGTTAGTCTTGTGAAATTCCCCGACTCAAAATCTTTTTTTGAAAACTTTAACATCTTAAGATTTTCCACCATGTCTTTAACAGACTTATCCAGGCTCCATTCTTGCTTGGTTTTTGGGAAAAGTGATTTAAATTTGGCAAAATTAACCCTGTAACTTCTCGTGTCTTTTCCGTGTTCTCCTGTATAAACTACCTCGCAGTTTGGCACATATTTTTGAACTGTGGAAATAATATCTTTTACTTGAAAATTGTTTTCTGAAAAACCAATATTAATTATTTTACCGTTAATGAGCTTTTTAGGGGCTTCTACAAACTCAATGAATATCCCAGCAAGATCTCTTACATCAATAAACGGTCTCCATGGACTGCCATCGCTCATAATGCTAATTCGCTCATATGCAAGAGCAGAACAAACAAGGTTGTTAACTACTAAATCACTTCTAAAATTTGGAGAAAATCCATATATAGTTGAATTTCTCAAAATTCCTACGCAAAAGTTTTTATCAGAAAGCTTTAAGAGTTCTTTCTCTGTGTCAATTTTTGATTTTGCATAGGCTGTTAGCGGATTTACCTCAGATTGCTCATCAACGAAATCTTTTTTTGCAATACCATAAATACTACATGAGGAGGAAAATAAAAATCTTTTGACACCAAGCTTTTTAGCAAGTTTTGCCAATTTTATACTCAACTTGAAATTTATTTCCTCTGTTAGAGCAGGATCAATCTCTCCCATTGGATCGTTTGAAAGAGCACAAAGATGAATTATAGCTTCAATTCCTTCCAAGTCTTTTTCTTTAATATCTCGAATATCTTTTGTGATTTTTTTATATTTAGGTTCAGGGACCCTAAATGCAAGATTATTCTTAAAGAAGTCAGAATCAAGCCCGACAACTTGGTATTTTTTCTTAAGCAATAACGGAACAAGTACCGAACCTATATAGCCTCTATCGCCAGTAACTAAAACCTTCATTGTTAAATTTTTAGTTTTAAACATTTAAGTTTTATTTCAAATTGAAAATTGAAAATTATAGTTACCATACCTTCCATTTGGGGTCTTTTTTCCACTGCTTATTTAATTCTTCCATATCTTGATAAGTATCCATTGCAGCCCAAAATCCTTCGTGAATGTAAACGGCAAGCTGACGGTCGTGGCTTAGTCTTGGAAAAGCATCATGGATCATGTCCCCAGGTCTTAAATACTCGAAAATTTTCTTTGTAAACACCATAAACCCGCCATTCACATATTGATTAAATCTTGGTTTTTCTTGAAATCTTTTTACTATTCCGTCTTTCCCTGAAATAATAAGTCCCCACTTTGATTTAGGGTGAACTCCTGTTATAACACCTGTCACTTTTTTTTCTTCGAAAAAATCTAAAATTTTTTTTATATCAACATCCGAAACTCCGTCTCCGTAGGTCACCATAAATTTTTCTCCCTTTATATATTTTTTGACTTTTACGAGTCTGTCTCCAGTTGGAGTTTCCGCTCCCGTATCAACAAACGTGATTTTAAAATCGTCGTGTCTACGCCTACTTTTTCTATATAAAAGTTTTTTTCCTGTTTTTGTGTTAATAAAAAAATCGTGTTGAAAATAATCTTGATCGAGAAAGTAATTTTTGATGTAATCACCTTTATATCCTAAGGCAATAATAAATTCGTTAAGTCCAAAGTGGCTATATATTTTCATTATATGCCAAAGGATTGGTTTACCACCCAAGGATACCATGGGTTTGGGCCGAAATTCTGTCTCTTCCTTCATCCTCGTCCCTGTCCCCCCGCAAAAAATTACTACTGGCATTTTCATGGTATAACTATACATTAAGAAGACTGAATCTTCAACTATAGAAATTGCTTTTCCTCCCTATTGCTAAATAAAAAAAACTAGTGTATAAATACATTAATTGAGACATTTTTAATTGTACATGTGGCTAAAGAAAATAAAAATATAACAAAAAGAGATAGAAAAACGAAAAAAATTCTAATAACTGGAGCGGCTGGTTTTGTTGGAAGTAATGTCCTTGAATATCTCTTCACCACTTACCCTAATTATTCTTTTATCGTTCTTGATGCATTAACTTATGCGGGAAATTTGAAGAACTTTTCTCAAGAGATGCGAAAAAGTTCTCGATTTCGCTTCGAGTATGGCGATATTCGCAACGTTTCTGTAGTTGATGACCTTGTGGAGAAATCTGACATTGTTATCCATTTTGCAGCAGAAACACATGTAACACGTTCCATCTACGATAACGTAAAGTTTTTTGAAACCGATGTCTTGGGAACACAATCTATTGTGAACGCCATATACCATCATAAAAAAAACGTAGAACGACTAATTCATATTTCAACATGTGAAGTATATGGAGCAGGTCTCACAAAAAGAATGAATGAAAAACATCAACTTAATCCACATAGCCCTTATGCCGCAGCAAAAGCAGGGGCAGATCGTCTTGTCTATTCCTATTTTGTAACATATGATATTCCTGCAACGATTGTTCGACCTTTTAATATTTATGGACCTCGTCAACATTTAGAAAAGGCTGTACCACGATTTATAACTAGTGCGCTTCTCAACGAGCCATTAACTGTCCATGGAAGCGGAAAATCAGAAAGAGATTATATGCACGTAAGCGATGTTGCCTATGCAATTGACTTGATTATGCACGCGCCATTATCTAAAATAAAAGGTGAAGTATTTAATGTTGGATCAGGAAAGGCAATCTCAATCTTAGACATCGCAAAAAAAATAGCAAAATATATGAAGATACCAGTATCACAAATTAAATTCGTGAAAGAAAGACCAGGCCAGGTATCGACATTTGCATGTGATTATAGAAAAATTAAAAAGCTGTTAAACTGGGAGCCCAAAAAGAGCTTTAGTAAAGGCCTCAAAGAGGCTATCAAATGGTATAGAAATAATCAAAATGTGTGGGAACAACAAACATGGCTTAGAAAAGTTCCAATCCAATTACACGATGGGACAATAGAATATCATTAACAATATGAAGGTAGAATTTTACAAACATAATATCGGTTCTCAAGAAATTAACGAGGCTGTAAAGGTACTGCGCTCCCTTTTTCTTACAACGGGAAAATACGTTGATGAATTCGAAAATGCTTTTGCGAAGTATTTAGAGACAAAATATACAGTTGGACTAACAAGTTGCACAGCGGCACTTCACTTAGCGCTCCTTGCAGCTGGAGTTGGAAGAGGTGATGAGGTCATAACGACACCAATGTCCTTTGTCGCAACAGCAAATGCAATTGTTATGACAGGGGCAACACCAGTATTTGTCGATGTAGAAGAAAAAACGGGAAATATTGACCCTGATCTTATTGAAAAAGCAATAACAAAACGAACAAAAGCAATTCTTCCTGTCCATCTGTACGGTCAGATGGTCGATATGAAAAAGATCCTCTCAATTGCAAAGAAACATAACCTTGTAGTAATAGAAGATGCTGCTCATGCACTTGAAGCAAAGCGTGATGGAATAAAACCAGGCCAAAGGTCATTTGGCTCCTGTTTCAGTTTCTATGCCACGAAAAGTATTACTTCTGCAGAAGGAGGAGCATTTACAACAAACTCCCAAGAAATAGCTAAGTTAATAAAGAAATTTCGCTCTCATGGTATTACGAGTGAATTGGCCCAGAGAGTGAGAACCGGGTTAAGAGGATACGATGTTGATGTTCTAGGATGGAAATATAATATGGATAATCTTCAGGCTGCACTACTTCTCCACCAAGTTAAAAAAGCAGAGAAATTTTGGAAGAAACGGGAATTGATAGCGCAAAGATACAGGAAAGCATTTGAGAACGTGGATCGTATAACACTTCCTCATGAATATAAAGAATCAAAGCATGGTAGACATATTTTCCCGATTTGGGTTGATCCTAAAAAACGAGATACAATTCTTGATTATTTAAAAGAAAAAGGTGTGGGAGCAGTTATCAATTACCCAGCGATTCACCTATTTTCATTTTATCGCACCCAATATGGCACGAAAGAAGGGCAGTTTCCAGTTGCAGAGGATATTGGAAGAAGAGAAATATCACTGCCTCTCTACTCAAAACTTACCAATAAAGAAGTAAATTATATTACAAAAAAAGTAAAGGAAGCTGTTTATCTATAAACTTTTTTTGCCCTAATTGCGATTTGTATATATCCTGGTGAAGAGATATTTTTCTCCATTCTTTCCTCAACATACTGTATTGTTGGCATCTTCATTCTGAGAATATGTTTAAAAAAGTAGAAGCTCAAAGCATAAAAAGAGCTAAAAAAAGAACCGACTTGTACCGATTTTTCAGTTCGAAACCCGGCATCAGTAAGCATTGAAAGTAATTGTTGTTCTGTATAATGCCTATGCCCTGCCAGCCAGTATGCTGGATCTAATAAATCGCTCCAAAAATTCTTACTTACTGTTGCGAGGAAAAAATATCCATTTTTTTTGAGGACTCTATTAATTTCCTGTAATGATGTGAGTTCATATCCAATAGGAATATGTTCAATAACGTCCCAGAACGTTACAACATCAAATGTATTATCCTTGAAGGGAAGCTTATGTGAGAATGCATAAATAGTTTTTACTTTTGGTAATTTTTTTTTGAGTACCCGTAATGCTTTCTTCTCTATATCTGTTGCAGTAATAGATGCTGCAGTGTTATAAATGAGTAATTCATATGGACCTGTCCATGATCCAATGTTAAGAACATTTTTACCTTTTATATAATTTTTTGTAAATGAATAGTAGAACTTATGTTCCCCTTTTGCCTCAGTGACATCAACCTTCTCTGAAAATGACATTGGTTTTGGTATATTCATAATTTCTCAACATGATAATGCAAAAAATCTTTTTTGGCAATATCACAAGAAAATTGTTGTATAATAACTTTTAATTCATCAATATAAAATGTAGCTCATGCATTATTTTTTAGCGCTTATCATTCCACTTTTCAGCTTCTTTCTTCAGTCGTACCCGCGTTTTTTTAATCGGTATTTCGGTGTCGATGTTTGGACAAGACTCCTTGAGATTGAACATGTTAAAAAAGCAAAGCGTAGAATACCAGGTAAAATTAAGAAGGGTTTTATTATTCAGGGATATTTTGATTATCCGATAATCTTTCCTTGGCTGTTTTCTTTTTTCTCAAAAAAATTTTTACTTTCAGTACAAGGATTCGTTTCTCCATTTTTCGATATTTTACAAAATATTCTTGTTTATGCTATAACATTCCAACTAACGGGGAATGTGACGATATCTCTTGTTTCGCAATTAATATATGCTTCAATTCCCATAATTCCTATTGAGAATAGTTATCTTACTCCTCGATCATTTGGCTATTTCATGTTTACTTTAGCATTTTATCCTCTTATGATGTTTCATATTAATAATGACCTTCGTTATCTCTTCGCTGGATTTTTGTTTAGTACGATGCTTTTTCTAGTCCATCGTTTTGCTCTCCAATCACTTCTATTTATTTCAATCTTTTTTACTTTTGTTGATAAATCACTCATATACATATTGACATTTTTATTTGCGTTTATATCTGCTGTATTATTTACAAATGGATTTTATTTACGGGTAGCCAAAGGTCATCTGTATAACATTTATTTCTGGGTAAAAAATTATGAATTTAGATTTGCTCATCAAATATATGGAAATGTGAAACCGAAAAAACAAGACTGGGTAGCGAAAATTTATCCACTGCTTTCAGCATTGTCGCCGCTTATGATTATTATAACGAACTGCTGGATACTTTCTGCCTTTATCTATCTATACATATTTTATAATAAAACCTCTGGTTTTCCTCAGAATAGTATCTTTTTTAAAATGAGTTTATGGATAGTATTTTTTTATATTATTGGATCTATTATTTTACGTATAAAACGACTTATCCCAATTGGTGAAGGACAGCGCTATCTTGAGATGGCGTCTGTTCCGGCTAGTATACTTTCAGCCATTTTTTTCTACTACAGCTATGAGAAATGGGGATTACCGGTATTGATAGTTTTTTTAATTGTTCTCTTAGGCAATCTCGCTATGATTTTGGCACTACAGATAAAAGGTATAATAAAAGATAAAAATCGATCACTTACAAAAGAGCTTACTAAAATGTATGCGTTTATCAATAAGCTCCCTGGCAGACCCCGAATTTTATGTATTCCGCATCAGATAACTACAATGACAGTTTACAATACAAAAGCCTATGTACTTGTCAATGCAGATAACGCAGGTCTTATGAAAATTGCGGATATCTATCCAGTCCTTAAGAAATCTATCTCCGAGCTCTCGAGAGAATATAATCTCGACTACTTACTTCTCCGTGAAAGTTATGCAACCCTTAATGATCTCAAAATAAAATATCCAAACATACTCTACAAATCAGGAGATATTTTACTTGTTGCCATACATTTTGAAATGAAAAGCAGAAATTGATTTCGACATGATTATTTCTTGTTAATATTTTCTTTAGGTTTATCTGGTCTATACCATCGATATGTCAAAAACGAGTCAATTATTTTAAAACCCAAAGATTGATAAAGTCGAAGGGCTGGAATATTCGTAATCTGTGTTTCAACGATTACTCGTTCTCTTTTTAACTCTCTAAACTTGTTCAATGCTCCTTTGATGAGTTCTCTACCAATTCCTTTCCCTCTTACTTTCTCAGATACACCAAGAAGAATAATCTGTCCTTTTTTATCAAGAGTCGTAAGTCCCAGGATTTTTTTATTTTTTTCCCAGACCAAAACCATTTTTGATGATTTTTCGCTCAGTGAATTAGTAACCCATTTTTGATAAACAATATCTGCTTTCTCTTTAGGAATTAGTGGATCATGGTAATAGCGAGTTACAGCAAATACTGACCCTGAGATTTTTAAAAGTTGTTTAATGTCTTTTGTCTTTGCGTGTCGTATTTGTTTTGGCAGATATTCTATTTGTTTATTATCAGGCATGGTCTCCAAAGTGATAAGTCCATCAACAAGCAAAAAATCGTACTTTTCAAGTTCGTGAATAATATGATAAAAGTTAGCGTTTACTCTGTATGTTGCATACCAAATTTTACTTTCTTTTAAATCTTCAATTAAACTTTTAAGTGTTTTATGAAGACGCGTTTTCACTTTGTTATTAGAGGTAATCCTTGCAACTTTTTGTCCGAAGATTTCGCTATCAAATGATGAAATTTCCCATGAATAACTCATATGCTGAAGAGTACGAGCAAGTATATAATACTCTGCTATAAATTTCCATAAAACGCATTTATTACATTTTATTTTATGTTATAATTCTTCCCCTGTTACAAGAGAATTAACAAGTGGTCAAACAGAGATTGTATATCATCCATAAATGTCTTCACTCTATCGGTCAATTTGAAAAGAATTGATTTAATAATGATGCGATCCGAACGCATCGTTTTCTCATTGAAATGTGCACCACTTAAAATCATCAGGTGGAATTGCCAATCTTCATTCAGGTCGTGAATATTTTAGTTATTTTTTCTCTACCCTCAAAAGCTTCACAAACTCTACTTTCATTTTCTCCAACTCTTCATCAGGTATCTCCTTTTTTTTCTTTAATATTGTTACTATGCTACTATCTTGATATATCCAAATCTCTGCCCTTTTTTCATAATAATCTGAAAGAGAAACATGGTTATCAAATAACGCAATTAGTGCTTTTAAGGTTTGATAATTGTTCGCTGCAAAATAATCATCTGTTTTTTTGCCACTTTTTATTAAAAGATAATCAGTATTTTTAAATATTTGTTGTATAAGAATACCTGACTCCTTCTCTGGGTCTTGAATGATTGTTCCAAGATAATTATTAATCTGTAATGGGTTTTCCTGATTATAGAGATTGTAAACCATGAGAGGCTCATCAAGAGGACGATAGTAAAATAGGGCTAATATTTGCGGATCTACTATCCCATTACTTTTACTATCTCCAGCGATAAAATCCAAAACTTCCCTCCCGCTAATTTTATAAATATATGGTGGTCGGGAAATGGAAGTAAGATATATTTTATTCCACTGACCAAACGGAAGCTGAAGAGGAAGTGCATACAAACTCTCCCTCATCGGTCCTCTTCCCCATACACTTCCCAAGAATGTAAAGGTTGATACTACTACAGTAACAACGACTAATATTGTTTTATAACGTGTGTGTTTAATAGCATCAAATACCCCAGCAGACAAAATAGCAAGATATGGAAAAATGGGGACAATGTGTCGTTCTGCTTTTAATAGCGCATAGCAATAGAATATATAGGAGATTATTACAGTAAGGAAGATAGGCTTTAACGTGCTTTTCTGTCTGAAGGCTAAGATAAATCCGGAAATAAATAAAATAAACTGAACAATACCAAGTTGTGCAAAAGAATTTAGATAAAATGTAAGAGAGTAGACTGAAAGAGGATTTCTTTCTTGTTCTGGAACTATTTGCCACATGGGACCACCTACTCTATGACCGTAAAAATAGTTAAATATCCAATATGAATTCTTACTATAGGGATAGAAAGATAATACAAACGCAATAACGATTGCAGTCACTCCGTGGAGTAACACCTCTTTGTGTGTAAATAAGCGCTTTTTGAAAATGTGATACAAAACATATAACAGCGGTCCTGAAACAAATACTAGGATTATCCACTTTACCAAAAGTCCTAAGCCCAAAAAAATACCAAAAAGAATAGAATATTTTCTATTTTGGAAATAATTGGATTTTATTAAAAATAAAATAGTTAGTATGGACATTGCAGACGTTGCTGTTTCTGAATAGGTAAGGTGAACATGAAGAAGAGTCCAACCATAAAAAGCAAAGATAAACGCTGCTAAAAATGAAGCTAATTTACTTAGGTAGTTTTTAGCAATAAAGTATATCCCAAAAATACTAACAACATAGAGAACTCCATTGGTTATCTGTGCCCAAAAATAAGAGTTTGACAATCCAAAAAAAAATAAAAATGGTTGCATGAGCAAAGGATACCCTGGCTGTCTGAAGGGTACAACTTGCAGCATGTCACTTGGAGTAGAAAGTGTTGGATTTTGAAGCAATCTATAGAACTCCGTTGCCATACGCATGTAGTGCTGCTCATCCCATACTGGAATTTGGTACGTTCTTAGTCCATACCGAACGACGCTTGCTAAAAAACCAAATGAAAATATTGTTAATAAAAAAATATATTTATGAAGCTTGAGAAATTTAATAAATTTTTTGATTTTCATAAAGTTAGCGATTAGTCCGATTATCAGTTTTTATAACTTGTATAAGAATAAAATTATCATAGTGTTTAATAATTCTATAACGAGCTATTTTTAAATCGGAGATTTGGGCATAATCTTGATTTAATAAAATCATATTCAAATTATACTTGCTCATAATATCTGATATGGGTTTTTTAATGTACGGATAGATATCTGAAATTTTTTCGATATTTGTATAGTCGGCATTTACCAAGACTTGACATCCTGTGTGATAAATAGTATTTGTCGTTATTTGATGAGGAATACATAGTAACTTTGGCTTGTCTTGTAAATTCTTAAGATAACGAAACATTTGTTGCATTGCCGGTGTCAAACTTCGAAGCGTATCTTTAATAATTGCTTTTCGTTGAACGACAACAACTGTTAAAAATGCCCCAATTCCCATAAGGATATACACCACGACGAATATTGGTTTCAAAACGCCATTAGTTCCTAAAAGAATTGAAGCTGAGAGGAAGGCAGTTGGAAATGCAGACAATTCAAGATACCTTTGCCCTTCTCCCAAAAACCGAAGTTTTGGCACCCAAATTGTCAGAAGTGCCAGAACATACGAAAAAAGAACCCACATCCCGATATAATCATTCACTGATCGAAGTTGTAGAAAAGGAACTTGAAATACTATCGCGACAAAAAGCACGGGAAGTGTCCAGGGATTAGTAATTGCGAGAACAAAAGGTGGAAACTTCAAGAATTCATTGTAAACTAGAAATACAAAATCTTTTGTTTTATGCTCTTTATAATTCCCTTTTACTTGATGGGCAAATCTGACATCAATATTTTTATACCAAAATTTCAAGTTCCCTATATGTCCTCTAAGAACCTTTACATAAAATCCCTTAGTCAGGATAATTGCAGTCAAAAATGTAAAAATGAACACACCGATATACAATAAATCTTTAGTAATGATCGTAAAAAACAGTGAAAAAAAAAGGTATCCCTGTGTTGTAAATCGATGTGAAATAAATATGAATGTTCCTGCGATAAACGCAATAGGAAGGAATAATATATTTGAATAAACTGAGTAAAAAAATAAACTCATAAACACAATAGTAAAAAGTGTATATCCTAAAGATCTCGGTGTTGCGCTTGCATTTTCAAGAATTATTATAGGTGTTAGAACATAGAGTGCCTGCGCCAAAAATGCTATATACAAATTTCCAGTAAGATAAAATGAGGCAAAAAATATGATAGTAAGGTGAATTGCATCAAAAAATGGCGAGAATAGGAATTCGTACTTTTCAACGAGTGGGTAAGAAAATTTAGAAAGAATAAAAATAAATGCTGGGGGATAATCATAGATTCCTTTAATGAGAAATCCATTTTCTATATTCTTTGGTATCTCTTTCTGCTTATGATACTCCTGTAGATATAAAAGGTGAGTCCATATATCAACCCCAAATTCTCTATTGATGAAACGAGGATAACTTTCATAGATAAAAGCAACAAAAGTGAGCGGAAACGAAAATAGCAATAAAAGAAAAAAGCTCATTGTTCATTATAGAGTATTACTGACCAAATATTCAAAAGAATAAAAAAGAAAAGCCAGATGTATGATATGACTTTTGTAATTTTTGTGAGGGAACTAGATTTTATAAATAATGGCGTTAGCACGAATAAAAATCCTAGAATAATCAACCTATATAGAGTATAAGAAAAACCGAACATATTCACCCAAGAAGAATGAAATAGAGAAAAGCCAATAAAAACTAGGAATAAAAACGTTAATATTCTATTTTTAACAAAATATTCCTTAAGAAACAATGCTATACTTGCAACCAAAAATGGATAAAATGGATACCGATACCATCCATGTCCTGGCTCGTCAGGTATTCCCGCTATATAAATTATTAAGTATGCTAGGAATGGAAAAATAATTAAGAAATGCTTTTTTATATCTCTGAAAAGAAGTGCTATTGCAATCCATCCAAAAAGAATCCATCCATCTAGATAGTACCTATCTACAAGTAGCGGTGAGGTGAAGATAGAGAAAAAACCATTAAAACTAATATCGTACCGCGCAGTCTGAAGTTGTAAAAGTTTTATGAAAAGTTCTTTATCATAATAAACTCCATAGATTATATACAGTGAAAATAATAAAAAACTAATGCTTCCTACAATAAATGTGTCTTTCCATTTTCCCCTATATGCCATTATTATCGATAACGAAAAACCGGCAACCAGCCATGGTACCTTTGCAAGCGATAATAACCCAGCAATTATTGCTGCTATATTTCTGTATCTTTTCTTATTGGTTTTTAAGTATTTAGTGATAAAAAATAATGCAAACAGCCAGACTGGTATCAAGAAATTCTCGTTCTGGACAATTCGAGATCCGACCACAATCGTTGGGATTGTAGCGTATAATAAGCTAGTCAATAAACCAACATACACGCCGTATAGTTGATTCATCAAAAGAAATATTGCGAGAATTGATACCGTGCCAAAAAGAAGCGCAAGAGGTCGCATAGTATGAAGCGTTACTTCGTACATGTCTTTTGCACCATTCAATAGAGAAAAAGATCCTGCTATTAGTCCAAATAAAGGAGGGTGCTCAAGGTATGGTTTTACCACCCAAAATGCCGCACCTTGATATCGTACGTGTTCGCGATATGTATACTGAGGATGTGGGGACCATGAAATAGGTACTCCTTTTTGTATCAAATTTATGCCAAGCCATGTCCAGGCAAACTCATCAAACGTTGCTCCGTGCCGTGGCCATACAGTAAAGTTGTACAATCGAAGCAAAAATCCGATCACAAGAATGATGAGAAGAGCGTATCGCATACTATGAAGATATCTTTTCATCTTAAAATTTCTATGGAACATTAATGCGAAAGTTTAACTCGGGATCAAACTTCCATTTTCGTCTGTTACCACGGTCATAATAATGCAAAATTTTCAATCTATAGAATACAGCAATAGTATCCCGTAACATAAAAAAGATAGTGTTCCAAAAATTTTTTGAGGTTATTGAAGATACGCCAGTAAAATCAAGTTCGATGGGAGCTTCAAATATTCGTTTGTATCCTAAGTAATGCGCAACAGCAATAATTTCTATGTCAAACGCATACGTTTTTACCAACAGTCGGGGAAGAACATCTTCTAATACTTTTTTTCTGAAAAATTTCATACCCACTTGTGTGTCTCTGACTGATAAGCCGAATAGCAACCTTACTAATGTCCTATACCCCCAAGAAAGGATCTTTCTCGTAACTGGATAGTCAACTTTTGATACAGGATGTAATTTACTTCCTACAATAATATCAGCATTGTACCACTCAAAATGTTCCATGAGCATCGAAAGTCCATTCGGATTTATATCCATACCGGCGTCAATGAAGGCGATAATATCTCCTTTTGCCTTTGCCATCCCAAATCTGACAGCATGCCCTTTTCCTTTGTTGACGTTGTATCCAGTTGCAACAATTTTGTTAAATTTCATTTTTTGGACGTTCTGCAAAGTCTTATCAACGTTACCATCGACAACAAGAATGATTTCATAATCATATCGGAGTTGATCCAGGACGTGTTTAATGCGTATTAAATCATCTTTAATTGTTTTTTCCTGTTTGTATGCAGGAATAATGACGGAGATAAGATGCATCTTCTTTTTCATAGAGAAAATAAGCGGCTATTTCCTGTCCCAAACATAGGGGTAGTATAGCAAAAGGGAAATAAGGAGTACAAACGATACGATAATAGAAACCTGAATCACCTGAGACAGGTCTCTATGAAAAAAATAGATGCCTAGTATTTGCGCTATCGCTGCGGATACAATAAAAAAATTTTGCCTCGTTTTATGAATAGAAAGATAGAAATTCGCCATAAGAACACAGAGAGAATAGAACCCAATAAAAATCCCCATAAGACCCAAAAGTGAAGCAACATGCAGGTAGTTCTCTCCAGGCAAAAGTAATATCATTAATTCTCCTTGCCAAAAATAAATCGCAGTGATTATTGCAGCTCCTACAAAAGTCAACCCAAACCCTGTCCACAAAAATCGATCATATTTTTCCCCTTTTGTGTGACGTTCAGATATCAATGGGAACAAAACTATAGAAATAGGAGATACTGCAAAAAAGATAACTTTACCCATAATCGATAACACAGCATAATCACCAGACTGATTACCCGGAAAAAAATGCCGTACCAAGATGACATCAGTTGAGTACAAAGAAGTGACAGCCAACATGGTAAAAAATACCGGTACTATGTACCGATAAAATGCCGATGCGTCTATAAATTCCGTAGATTTTGCCTGAAACGACTTCAGCAAGCCATACAAAACAAACGCTCCAATGACACTCCCAATAATTATTGCTCCAAACGCTCCAACGACTTTAAAACCAACAGAAACCAGTAACACTGCAAGGACGAGTTTGACAATGGTTTCGACACTAGTCGATATTGCAAAACCAAAGAAATCCGAAAGTCCCTGCAATATACTCCGACCAACAACAACATATGTCCCAACAACAAAATTAATAACTAGCAACAAAACAAGAGAATAGGATGAAAGATGGAGGAAGCTTTTTAGAAAAGGCGAGAAAAGAAGTAGTATGACACTCGCAACGCCACCAAAAAGCAACACCTTACTGCGAAGAAAAAAATAAAAACCACTTATTTCCTGAGTTCTATTTTTCCCTTTATATACAGAAACAAACTTAACGACTGCCAACGAGACAGTAAGAAGAGGCACAGACAAAATATACATAAAAGATATGACGCCTTCTAGTTCCCCAAGCAGAGAAGATGGATTGAGCATCCGCGCCATAAGAAGATGATAGATATAATTCCCAATACTTGTAACGCCAACAGCGACATACATCCACAAAGCTGCATGAACGAAACGATTAGAGAGTAATGTTTTAATCATGAGGTTTTTAATACAGCTTTATATACATCCAGAGTTTGTGAAGCGCATTTTTTCCATGAAAACAAAGCTGCCTGCCCAAGCCCTTTCGTACTCAACGTATGACGAAGTTTTTCACTATGAAAAACAGTCGAAATACCCTCAGCAATACTCTCATCGTTATCAGCATCAACAAAGTAAACTGCGTCTTGAGCAATTTCGGGGATCGAGCCGTTCCTACTCGTAACAACAGGACATCCGCTCTGCATAGCCTCAAGGACAGGAAGCCCAAATCCTTCATATGAGGATGGCATAACAAAAACCGTTGCCGCATTATACAGACTGACAAGATCATCAATCGGAACAAAACCCAAACGCACAATATGCCTATCTTCTTTCACCAGTTGTTGCACCTCTATCAAATCCCTGTTCCAAGGATTATTATGATCAATATTTGCATCAACGAGTGCCTTTCCAGTCATAACAAGTGGAATGTCAGTTTTTTTTATTGCTTTTATCAAATTCGGTAAATTTTTGTTCCACGTAGCATCTCCGACATACAGCGCAAATTTGTCAGGAAGACCATATTCGTCCTGCAGTGCGTTTTTTGCTTTGCGCTTATCAACTTGCCCAAACTCCTTTCCTGCTGCCAGATATATTGTGTGAACTTTTGTAGTCGGGACGCCAACAAAGCGGATAATATCTTTCTTTGACGATTCAGAATCGGTAATAATCGCATCAGATCCAGCAAGCGCTTTTTTTTGTATCCACCAGCGGATATTTCCTTTTATGCCAGGTGGGAAATGCTTCGGAAAAACGAGTGGTGTCAAATCATGAACTGTGACAACGCGCTTTTTACGTTTCAGAAGAGGTAAGGTAAGAAAAAACGGTTCAAAATACGGATAATGAACGAGGTCAGCGTTCTTTGGTTCCTGCAAACCCTGATGAAATGACATGTATGTATGCTGCGGGAAATATTTTTTTAAACTTTTCTGCAGGTTTTCGAGATAAAACCCAGTCCCCCGCACTCTATGCTTGAGATAGTGTCCGGTTGTAAGCGGCGATATATCAATAGCAATATTCATCTTTGCTTGGAAAGATTTAAAGATCTATACGTTATATACAGTAAAACAGCGAACGACAAAAGACTAATCATCATAGCAACCCTTCTTACTATTGTATCAGTAAACTTTGCTTCAACAATATGTCTCCCTTTTTGTAGATGAAAGATAATTATACCGTTCTTCTCTGTTATAACCGTTGGTTTTCCATCAAGAAAAACTTTCCAGCCGGGAAAATAAGCGGTTTGCAAGGAAGCAGACGTGGCACTAGCAGTTTCCACTGTAAACGAATGGTATTGCGATTGTACAGTATTCTGAGCAATGCGTCCATCCTTCGCGTCTGTCAGCTTTAATTTTGCCGTCTGTTTTTTCAGCGTCTTGTCAAACCATATCGTATTGAAGAAATTTCCGGGACTATTTGTTCCGTCAATAAAATTGCTTCTTGTGAGATAGTAGGCGTCCTGTCTGCGGTGGTAATAGGCAGGTTTTGTATATCCGATCGTAAGTAGCACGGTAGATCCGATCATAATAAAAAAGAGTATTTTATTTGTCCAAAACTTGTATATACTCCCCGCCAAAAAAGAAGTTATAAGAATAATGAGGCTCAAAAACCGCCATGGAAATTGAAAATACTGCATAATCGAAACCTTTTCCCAAATCGAGAGTGATTGTTTAAGCATAAGAAAGCATATAACTGCAAACGATACAAGGAAAAACAGTAATAGATTTGCTGTTTTTTTATCTTTACGTTTTAATAAAACAATCCAGCCAATAAATGAGATGAAAGTCGCAATGAGGTTTGACACACCTATCTGGTAAGACATTTTATTCCCTAAGCTTTCTCTAGAAAAACCTGATCCCCAAGAAGGAATTAATAGTTCATAAACTTCCGGAAAATTTTGTCTTATATCAAATATCTGCAAGCCTGTTGCATATTTTTGCTCCAGCAGGGCAGGCAGCCAAAAAATCGCAGACATGCCAAGACCAATAAATACAATAGTGAACACTGGTATGACAGAAGATTTTTTATTTTTTTGTTGTAATAGATAATACAGAGCATAAAAAATAACAAAACAAAAAAACATTACTGCCAAAATATTGTGAGAAAAAATAATAAGTGACAAAAATACTGCAGAAAGAGGTATATATATATTTTTTTCCCTTTTAACAACCTGATCAAATGACCACAAAAATGCAGGAAAAAAAGCAAGCGCCCACACTTCCCCAACAGATCCTCTGACATAGATATCAACGAATCGATAGGGAGAAAAAGTATAAAAAACTGACGATACAATACCTCCAAGATTGCCCCAATATTCTTTTGACCAAGCATAAAAAAACACTGCCCCAAACATCGTTGCAAAAAAAAGATTTAATTTAAGCGCATCGATAAAACTAAACCCAAAGAAATGGAAAAATGAGGCTATGTAATTGGGAAGCGGATAAACGTAGTTAAATAATGGTACGCCATATCCATTGTTTAAGTCAGGTGCCCACCTTGGATAAACGTTTCCATCCCTTAATGTTTTATCAAACTCATAGAACCGTATGACATGAGATTCTCCATCATGGGTTGGCGGGAGACCTGGATGCAGTAAGGCAAATCCAGCAATAAAGGCAAAAACTAGACAGATGATTATCGGAAGTACGTTTTTCGCCATAGTTTATTAATCATAAGTAACACCAAGCCGATACAAAGAGGAAAAAAAGTAAGTGCTATCTTCAAAACAGGCGTCATGCCAAAATAGTTTCCCGTAAGCATAAAGGGAATATACCGAAACAGCAGACTAAAGGAAAAAATGAGAGAAATAAAAAGAAGCAGTTTTCTTTCAGGAATCAAAAATGCAAAGGGCAAAAACCACAGCGCGTACCAAGGATATATTTCCTCGCGGATTGGTGAAAGAAAGAAAATTACAAAGAGGGAAAGACATGAGTAGTAAAAAATGCCACTCCAATGCACTTTTTCTTTTCTATATGTTTTCCATAACGCGTAAGCAAAAACCGGCACAAGAAATAACGTTGCATACTTAATAAACACGGAGAGTAAAAAAAATGGTATTGCCAACCATATTTTTTTTCTTACCAATAAATAATATGCCATGAGAGCAAAAAATATCATGACGATATCATTATGACCACTAACGATTGTTTCAACAATGATAAGCGGATTGAGAGAAAACAACAAAACAGAGAAAGTGTTATTTGATATTTTCCAAATAAGGCGAACCGTTGCAAGAAAGAATAGAACTATGAATAGCTTAAAACTGAAAAGTGTTAGTAGAAAATTTCCTACCCCAATACTATGTGGTACTCCGCTGATCACGAGCCAGCTTGGCCCATACAACGCTGTTTTGTTTGCGGCGTGCATAAAAGCAAGGAGCGGTTCATGAGGGAAATCGATTGGCATCAAAATATATGGGTTCTCCCAATATAAAAAAAGGACTTTTGCCGTTGCGATATAGTTGAAAATGTCATAGGAAAGCATTGCAGGATAAGAAAAGAATAACAAGCCAATGGCTATGCCGATAAGAATTTTTACTTCAGTGAGAGATAGTTGTTTTTTTTGTAAAAGACGAAGGAAAAGAAAATAATAAACAAATGAAAGAGAAATAATGAAAATAAACAAGATCGTCACTATTGCTCTTTTTTGCGTTGCAAAACCGGAATATAAGAAGTTTAAGTAGGAGAGGTTGCTATCAACAAACGTATACGAAAATACTGTTACGGATAACAAAAAGAGCGCGTAACTAATAAACAATATTTGTTTTACAGACATGATTGTCGAACCAGGATTGCCTTTTCGATATCATTTTTTAAATAGAGGGCTGTTGACTGTTTGTTTTCCGGCTGCCACACAAATGTTTCCGGACTTTGTTTCTTTACCAACAACAATACTTCAATATGTTTTAACGCTGCTTCTCGGAACAGTGATGTTATTCTTGAATCAGTTTTTTGTTCTTTTTTTGCTTTTTCAAGCCAAAATTTTGCTTGTTCAAAATATGTATCCGATTTTTTAAGCGCTGGCAGCGCCAGAAGATACTGCTTATATTCAAAAAGCGTCTTTGCCTCAACCAAATATTTATCAGATTGCTCCCGGTTGTAACGGAATTGACTTAAGCTTCCAAAGTGCCAATACTCCATAATTTTGTCCCACAGAGCAAATGCATGATAAAACTTGCTACCAGGCATTTCAGAAGGATAGGGTAGAACATAACTCGACTCGGCGTATGATATATGTTTAGGAAGAAAGAGAAAAAAGAGAGTTGCGATGAGAATCAGGAGATGTATTCTCATTTTGAATTATTTTCAGCCAAAGGCTGATCGTCCTTTGGACGAGACTTGCGTCTGTGCCATTCCCATGCAGTTATAATTATCGTTTCAAGATCTGAGTATTTCGGGATAAAACCTATATCTTTTTTTATCCTGTCTGGATTTGCAACCAGGATCTGTGCATCACCCGGTCTTCTTTCTGCATGTTTTATTTTTATTTCACTGGAAGAAACTTTCTTAATCATCTCTATAACTTCTTTATTAGAGTAGCCTTTACCTGTACCAACATTGTAATACAAGGCTCCTTTTTCATTCTGCAATTTTTTTAGGGATAACATATGCGCCTCAACCAAATCAACAACGTGAATATAATCGCGAATACATGTGCCATCATCTGTATTGTAATCAGTACCAAAGAGCGTGAACTCTTCATTGTTAAGGACAGCGTTTATGATATTGGATATAATATGCGTCTCAGGAGTATGATCTTCCCCTAAAGAACCATCTAATGCTGCGCCCGCGGCATTAAAATACCGTAAACAAGCAAAATTAATACCGTGAATGACATGATACCAATGAAGGATTTTTTCAACAAACAGCTTGCTTTCTCCATACGGATTTGTCGGGTGCTTTGGGTGATCTTCAGGAATCGGAACCACCTCCGGATTACCGTACACACCGGCAGTTGAGGAAAAAATAAATGTCTTAACATTGTGTTTGACCATGGCATCAAGGATGTGCATGGCTCCAAATACATTGTTCTCAATATACATTCCTGGCTTCTCCATAGACTCTCCCATGGATATATACGCAGCAAAGTGAAATACTGCATCAAATGAGTATTTCTCAAACACTCCAATAAGAAATTTCTTATCAAGAGTATTACCTTGTACAAAGGTCGCTTTTTCGTCAATTACTTCTCTATGACCATTTTCAAGGCTGTCGAGCACAATGACATCATACCCTTCATTCAGCAGTCTCTTTGTCATGAAGCTACCAATGTATCCAGCCCCACCAGTAACGAGTACTCGCATATTATTTCCTCCTCTTTATATATTTTATATAAGCAACTGGAAATCTTAAAGAGGAAAAAAAAGAAAAGATAAACCCCTGCCAGGAATCCATAAATCCCTTATGACGAATGTAGGTCAGAAAAAACCACCACGTTGGCAAGAGCGCTAAATTATTTACTGCATGTAGCGGATTGTATCCTACCTTTTTTTTCCTGAGCTCTTTCTCTATAAGGTCGGTATATCTTCCAAAACGAAGCAAATACCTCCTAAAGCTTGGGTCTGCGTTGTGTAATAAGGGATGCTGTAAATACGAAACGCTCCCGTCCACAACCGCCTGCTCATGTACGCTTTTTTGCGGCAACCTACCCTTTCCTCTTCTATAAAGCCTGAGTGTGTAGTCAGGATACTGCCCACCCTTCATAAGGTAACGACCAAGAAACCAGTTTTTTCGGGGGATCCAGTAGCCATCTGCTGCTGATTTACTGTGAATCACTTCTTTAATCTCCGCTCGCAACTGTGGAGTTAATTTTTCATCCGCATCAAGCTGTAACACCCAATCTTTCGTTGCCTTATCAATCGCTTTTTGTTTGTTGATATGAAAAATCGGTGGGTTATCAGTGCTAATAACCTGAGCTCCGAAAGATTTTGCTATTTCCAAAGTTTTATCACGTGAGCCGCCATCTACAATAATAATCTCATTCGCAATGTCTTTTACCGAGGATAGGCATTTAGGAAGGTTTTTCTCCTCATTGTATGTTGCAAGCACGACCGAAAGACTCATAGTTCGATAAACTCACTATTGCCCTGAGCGATCCGCCAGTTGGCGGAGAGTCGAATGGGCATATGACTATTATATCTTTTTTACAAACAATTTATCACCAGACTGAAAGAGTATAGTAAATTTCTGCTTTGGAAATGCGTGCAGCAGTTCATCATATTCATTTTTTGTCGTAATAATATACACATCGTCTTTCTGAAAAATTCTCTTCCAGTCCGATTTCGGCTTTATCCAGGAAGCATTTCCCTTCTCAAAATCACTATATACCGCATACACCCTCCGCCGACTGTAATATATAGTCGTTGGATAGTAATAGTTTGTTAAATAAAGAATATCGGAGTCTTTTGTGTGCTCATTTGCGTACAAGGCGAGTCTTGCTTCGTTCCCTGCAATATCGGGAACAATGTACTCAGGTTTATACATGTAGAGTTGTATAACGGCCAGTAGAAATACGACAATCACGGCAAGTAAGGAGTACTTATTTCGCAAAGTTTTTGTTATCCAGTTAGAAATACTATATCCGACAATAAGTGCAATAATGGGGTAGAACGGCACCAAGAACCAATTGCTTTTGTTCTCCGAGAAACTCAAAAGAATAAGAAAAAATAAAAGATAGACTAAAAGTAGTACAACAGGGGTCTTTCTCAATCTGTACACGCTGTAAAGAAAGGCAGGAACAAAAAAGAGAAACCATACTTTTAATCCACTCTTCAGATAGGAAACAAAATCGAGTGAAAAATTTTCCCAGAACACATAAGAATTTGATATTTTTATAAATTGGTGTGTTGAAAATGTCCGTAGAAATTCCGGACCATTGACAAGATAACTAACAACATACCACACCCCAACAGTGGAAATGCTTAATAAAAGGCTTACCCAAAAAAAATTTTGTTTGAGATCCTTTCGCACCAATAAAAACAAAGCCGCAAAGACAGGAAAAACATAGGCAATTGCCCCTTTTGTTAAAAAAGCCATTGCGGTAGTAAAACCCATCATCAAATACCATCGTGGCCTATTTTCTTTATAACCTTTGTAAAAAGAAAAAATTGCAAAAAGAAGCCAGAAAGCGAGAAATACATCCAAATTTCCCGTTCTCGCCCGATACAGAAATCCGACCGTTGAAATGAGAACCGCTACGGAAATCAATGCGACTTTCTTATTAAAAAGTAATGTTGCGAGGAAAAATAACACAACCGCAGTACCCGCAGCGGAAAGCGCCGAAAAAAACCGTATTGCAAACTCATGAGACGAAAATAGTTTGTATGAAAGGGCTGAAAACCAAAAATACAGTGGCGGTTTATCAAAAAAGGGTTCTTTATTCCAAATAGGCGTCAAAAGATCCCCATTCTTTGCCATATTTCGGATAATATCCCCATACCACGCTTCATCCCAATTTGTCAGATAGGTGTCCGACAGTCTAAAAAAAAGCAGGAAGGAAAACAAAATGAGGACAAGTACAAAACAGAGAGAATACCTATCGAGTTTTTTGAACATATATCCATTTCTTAGGGATGAAATATAACAACACTAAAACAAGTGTACTGAAAAGTGAAAGTATATCGGCAAAGTGGCGCAGTTTTGTTTCTGAAAAGACCAGTGAGACAGTGTGTTTTCCTCTCTCAACGAAAAACGTGATTAACCCTCTGCTTCTCGGATCTTGAAATTCAATAGATACGGGCGTCCCATCAATAAGAACCTGCCATCCAGGAAAATATAACGTATTCTCACGAATTCTCGCCCTACTATCTGTGGTAATTTCGTATGAGTGTTTTGTAATATTTCTTTCAAGCTTTCTTACTTCTGCCTTCCCGTCAATCACCTCGATTGCGGCTTTTGGCTTTGTCTCCATGAATCGCACCGACCAGATCGGACTGCTTTCGCCGGTATCATTGGTAGTTGTTCTCTGTACACGAGTAAAGAAAGAGTCACTCTCTATGAGAAAATCTTTTGCTTTCCAGAAGGTATACGTGGTTAGCAAAAGGATAATTACGATACCGACTAAAAAAAGGGGGGTAATTTTTTTGGGGAGTGTATGAAAAAAGAGTGCTCCAAGAACAGCGGTCGTGAATACGATAACAGATAAAAATCGCCAGGGGAACTGGAAACTCTGTAAAATCGAGATGTGTCTCCAGATAAAATCTGAGGCTGGCAGCATGAGGAATATTGCTCCTAACGAATATGTCAATAATGCGAGCATAAACAGAAATTGCTCTCGATGCTTTTTACGAGAGCTTAGGAGAAATAATGCTGCCGCGACTGCGAGAGCAATTTGCACTAAGCCGATTTGTACGCTCAGCTCGCCTGATCCACCATAACTCCATGGTCCTGCAAAAAGAGCAAAAGGATCGATAAATCTCTTTGCATACTCACCAGCTGTTACAATTGTTCGAAGCGTATATTTTGCCTCAAACATAGCAGGAAACCAAAAAAATGCAGATACACCAAAACCAAGCGTAAGGAGTGCCAAAAACTGAAAAAGGAGTTTTCTCTGAAACTTTGCCTTCCAAAGCAAAAAGCACCCAAAAAATAAAATGAGCGGCAAAAACATGAGGCTCATGGCGTTGTGAGAGAGGATAAGCCCAGCAATCGATAGGACTCCGCCCAAGAAACTCCAATATGTCTGCTTTTTATACAATCTAAGAAGAAAATAAAGTACAAGCGGTGGGAAGAGAAAAGCGACATGCTCTCCGATTGCACCTCGAACATAAAAATCAACAAATCTGTACGGAGCAAATAAGTAAAGCATGGCTGCCACAAATCCTGCTTCCTTGTTTAACAACGATTTTATGAATAGATACATCGCATAACCACTCAGGACATAGGCTAGAGCAAATACGATTTTCGTGCTGTCAATCAAAGAAAGCCCAAAAAAATGAAACAGTGAAGCAACGTAATACGGTAGCGGATAGAAAAACATCAGTACCGGATGACCAAATCTATAGTTCACGTTACTACTCCAGCGGGGAATAATGTTCCCCTCGGTTAAATTCTGATAAAAATTTGCAATTCGAATGACATGATCCTGTCCATCATGTGTAACAGGCAGGCCTGGATGAGTCAAGTCATAAAGGGGAAGTAAAGAGAGAACAAAAAGCACTGATAGCAAAAGCCTATTAGTAATTTTCATAAAGCTTCGTACCGTTGTTGAATAATAAATCCGCTCGGCAGAGTTACCGTATTTTTAATCTTACCTGTTTTTATTACAGTATCAAGCCATCCTTGATAGGTCCAGGGTTGGCCCGGATCAGGCTCAATCAGCAAATAAAACTCTCCCTTCTTATCTTTATGCGGTACGTAGTTATATTTCTTTTTCCCCTGCCACCAGATCAGATAGTCGTATGCGTCAGTACTCACGGGAGGCGTAAAAACTAGTAACCCGAAGTTTTTATCCTGAGCTTTACTATAAATATAATCTATTGCATCAATTTTTCCTTTTATTTTTGCCACTCCTCCATCATTTGGTGGAGCAATATAAAGTGGGTACAATCTCTGTAAGGCAAGAGATAGAAAAAGAAATGTTGTTACTAAAACAAATACTCTTCCCTTTTTAAATCTCCAAAGAGCACCTAATACTAACCCAAACAGAAGCAGATAATAGGATTGAAAACCAGTGAGAAACCAATATCGAATTGGAAAAGGATAAAGAAATGATAACAAGTAGACAACGATAAGTATTCTTGCCAGCAATATGCCAAAGATGTCTTCATCCTTTGAAAAAAATTTATATTTCTTACCAAAAAAAAGAAAAAATACAATAACGAGTGATAATAGCTTTGCAAATAAAACAATTTTTCTCCCATCGCTAAATGAAGAGCGGAAGTTTTCAAAGAATACTACGACATGGTTTTGCATTACGTGTATATACTGCAGGCTCTCACCTTTTACTATTAATCCTTGGTCCTCTCCCGCAAAAATGTTTAACACCGAGCGGCTCATGAGAAAGTCATGTCGCAGATCAAACAGTACCTGCGGAAGAAAAAATATACCTGCGATAAGCAGTCCATACAAAAAGAATTTATTTTTCAAATTTGCTCTGTAAAATACTACCGAAACAATAAGGCTGGCAATAGACAAGAATACCGCAAGTGCTGTCTCAAAATGGAACATCAGGCTAAGAGAGGGCCAAAGAACAAGATGAAATCTAAACCTCTTCTTTGTAACCTCATAGAAAGATAGTGCTGAGATCGGAATTAAAAGCCACATCGGATGCGGGTTCCAGCTGTATGTCGCTGCAGCTACAGCTTCCGGAGAAACGGCGAATAAAAATGCAGTTAAAAGCGCTGTTGCCTTTCCGAAATCTGTTTTGAGCCAGAAGAAAACAAGCACGAGTATTGCAAGGCTGATCAGTAGCATAAGCACGACACTACCCCAGGGATCTCCATCCGCAAGAAATGCCGGAATAGCGAGTAAGTAATACCACAAGGGACCCTGGAATACCCCCTGTAAACTTGTGTATGGCCCAATGAGTGTTAGATGATGGTCAAAGACTATGTTCTTAACCGCCATCATATCGCGACCTTGGTCAATCAGAAAAATAAAATTTCTGGAAATTGTCTCTTGTGCTCGTAATAAAAAGCCGAGAATAAATAGGGCGACGAAAAGGAAAATAGTTATCTTATTCATTTTTCAGAGATTGATATCACATCTATCCCATCAAGATTTGAAAGTGTTTGCAAAATGCTAGCAGTGCTCGGAATTTCATATTTATTTCCAATCACGAGCGCTCCATCTGGAATAATACTATATTCAACTGGTTTAAATTGATAGTCTCCAATACTATGCTCTTCTGCAAAACCACCTGACTTTGTCCCGCCTTCAGAGAGATAGAGTTTTGGGTCGTATTTAGAATTAAACAGAAAAAACATATACGATTGATGGAGATTTTCTCTATTTGAAATAATAACCTCGCGGTATCTCCCTTCATGTTTCATCGTGTAAGCAATAGCTTTTGAGAGAGCGTATTGGAAAGAGGAAGAATGCGTTTTTGGAAAAACGACATAATAATTGTAAGCAAAATAAATAACACTGAGAAGTGATACAACCGAAAAGAGAAAGATAAGGATTTTTCCTGAAAGATATTTCTGAAAATAGAAATATGCGGAAATAAGACCTATTGCCGAAAACATCTGCCAGAGAGGTAGAAATGTATACGACCGCATTGCATGCGGCGCCCCAGTTGTGATTGCAGCGGCCAAGGGAGAGGAGAGAAACCAAAGCACAACAAATATTTTGTATCGTCGGTCTATTTTCAGGAAGAAAAACACAAGCATACCGACGACAATAAAAATTGATTCCCACATATATATGAGCCCGAGGTTTGGGACTTTATGCTGCTCGTTTTCTGTGCCGCTAAATAACCAGAGTGGGTTAAAATGTGAAGCGTAATTTGCTATAAATACCTGCGGGAGAATGAATCTTCTATTATTGAGGAGTTTACCGATAACATCTCCTTTCTCCCGTGCCGTAAGTATGTTTTCTGCGCTCTCCTGGTATTTGCTGTCAATACTTGAAAATGCAGATGTTGCGTTAAATCGAATAAGCGCTTGTGGATTTGATGATGCGATGATGAGCGGAATAAGGAGGACAATTCCTATTACCGCTGCGAGCGTAACCTCTCGTAGCTGCTGCATTATGTTCCTGTAAAACAATGCTACTGCTCCGAAAAGCACTACAGGAACAATGAATTTTTGACTTTGATAACCATACAGAGAAAGAACGAGGAAGATTGACGACACAATGTACAACCCTTTTCTCTTCGGATGTTGCACTGCTGTTACAAAAAAGTATATACCAAGTAAGAAAGCAGTTAGCCCAAGATTTACCTCATGACCTAGTCTTGACAAATAAATATGCCACGGTGAAATCGCGAGCAAAAAAGAAGTAAGCAGCGCAAGATAATTTGTATCTAGCTCCTTATTAAAAACTGACGATTTTTTGTTTCCCAAAAATTCTCTGACCAATAGATATGAAAGATAGACAGTAGAAATCGATAATAATACTGATGGCAATCGGACAGCAAGCGCTGTCAGGCCAAAAATAGGCAAAAAAGGAATGACAAAATACACGTAGAGCCCTGGCCGCCAGTCATCATACGCTCGAAGGAGTACAGGAATACTATTCCCGTACTCATCCTTTCCGGTCTGAAGAATAGAATAGGCATTATAGCCTATTGAAACTTCATCAAGCGACGGGCTTGGGGGAACAGATGATAGTTGATACAATCGCAGAAACGATGCAAGTATAAGGATGCAAAAAAGCAATGTTCTTTTGGGGTTCCAATTTTTCATGAACGCCTTTAACCGCTTACAATTTTGATCGCAGGGGTATTATCAAGATAGTAGATAGTTTTAATCGATGGAATATCAGGAAAATCACCTGGCCGTCCGATATACAATGTGTCTTCAGTCTTTTCCTCACTCTCCCATCTTATCGGCCGAAACTCGTATTTGCCAAACTGGTGATCTTCACGAAATCCACCTGACGCTTCCAGAGCCTCTTTTTGATATTGACCTGGTGGATAAAGAAGATAGAACAAGAAAAATATATATGACTGATCAAGCGGTGCTTGGTTTGAAACAATGATTTTCTTATATCTCCCTTCAACCTTCAGTATCTCAGGTATTGCTTTCTCGTATCCATATTGCCAGTCTAGTGAGTTGTAAAAGTTTTGCTGGACAAAGTATTGATTTAAGTAATATAAAAAGTTAAAAAGAAAAAGCAGGAATGATAGAGAAAATATAAAATACCTCATCGGAATACTTGATACTTTATACTTTATACTTAATACTTCTACAAAAGCTGTGAACAGTCCCAGTGCAGTAATAATTTGCAGGATTGGAAGGAAATTTAATGCGCGTACCGCGTGTGGCACTCCGCTTGTCACTGATGCCGGAATAGGGGTAATAAACAACCAGAGAAAAAGTAATAGTTTTATTTTTTTATCAATCCTCTCAAACAAAAGAAAATACATACCAAGAAATAAAAATGGTAATTCAAAAAGATACAGCAGGCCCATGCCTGGAGCATGGTGGCGAGCGATATCTCCAGTTATAAATAGCCAATTTAAGTCCATGTGCGATATGTAATTTGCCAGTACTGCCTTTCCATACTCTACTCTCCGGTTATCAAGAACCAGCCCCACTATATCGCCTGATTTTTTATCCTGAAGAATTTTTTCTGCATTGTCTTTCAAAAACGCTGTTTGGTCAGCAAAAACGCTGACTCCCCGTGCTCTTGAAAGGGCCTCAGTATTAGTGAGCAAATAATACCCCATTGGTATAACTGTGATAAAGCCAACAATACATGAAAGAATCATGTATTTTCTTGGAATCTTCTGCAGTTGCTTTATATAGACTGCAACGAGAACAAGGAGAAGAAGCGGCGTGAACACTTTCTCGCTTTGATACATATAAATATTTATTCCCATAACAAAAGCGCTCCCGAGAAGAAACCATGGAGACTTTAATCCTTTGAGAAAAAAGAAAGCGGCAAGAAGGTTTAACCCCATCCCGACATTTGACTCAAAAGCAATTCGAGAGAATTGTATATGCCAGGGTGAGATTGCTAAAACGAACGCGGAGAGGAGTGCCAGATACTCTGTCTGGATGTTCTTTCCTCGTATTGTTATTTCCCTCCCGAATAATTCCCTGACAAAAAGGTAGGTAACAAAAACCGTGAGGATACCAAAGATCGCTGACGGTAGCCGTACGGCAAATGTATTCACGCCAAAAAAAATGATTGACGGGATAGTAAAGTAGATATACAGTGCGGGTTTGTAATCGTCAAAAGAGCGAAGGACGACCGGCAAAAATTTCCCATATTCATCGTTTCCGGTTTTTAGTATCGAATAAGCATTGTATCCCAGTGATGCTTCGTCCCAGTCCGGTGAGGGAGGCACATTTCCAAGAGCTGAAAGCCGTAATGCAGAAGCTAAAAGGAGAATAAAAACGAGAAGATATGTGTATTTTCTCATAAATTGTTACAACGTATATGCTACAAAGACAGGTTTTCCATCTTTAAGCGTAAAGACCTTAAAGACAGTTGCGTTATCCGGGACTTTATCTGGCGTATTAATATACAGTATATTTTTTGAATCAGCTTTTACAGCATGAATATCTTTTGCAAAATGATATTTGGAAAACCCCTCAACAGTAACAAAACCAAAAACATCACGCTTTACCTGCGCTGATGCCCGAAACTTGTTTGGATCTTCTTGCGTATAGAAAGCGTAGTAAGCATATGGTCTTCCAAGCGCCGAAGTTTGAAAAACACCATCATACTCATCCTGCACCGACTCTACGTATTGAATAGAATCCTTGTATCCGTATTGCCACTCCCCTGAGTATTTCCTTGGGTAGTGAGTATGGTATCCATGAAAATAGTATAAGAAATTAAAAAATAACAAGAGCACTGCTCCACTTACGAGGTAGTATCGCAATTTTCTGGATCTTAATGCGTCGTTAAAAGGTAATAGATAGGCAAATCCATACGCGACAAGTATCTGAAACGTCGGGAGTGTTGCTTCTATTCGAAGCGCATGGGGAGTTTCGCGAGCAACCGCGGCAGGAGCAATGCCGATAAGAAGCCATACGGGAATGATCCAAAAGTGTCCTTCTCTTTTCCTAAGTAGCAACACCAATCCCACAATCAGAAAAGGTAGATCCCATAGATATAATTGCCCTACGTCGCGAGTTGAGAATCTAGGATTACCATCTCCTTTTATGAATAAGAAGTGGGGGTTAAGGTTATCAAAGTAGTGATGCAGATATTCCCGAGAATACGCAAATCTTCTATTGTGAATAATCTTTGACCAGAAAGCATTGTTATCATTTGCAATCTGTGTATTTGCTCTCTCAACTGTACCACTATCTGAAAAAATATTCACTTCTTTAAATCGAAGGCTCGCTTGGGGAGAGAAAAGAAAAGGAAGAAGCGGCAGCAAGAGAATAACGCCTACAATTCCCGAAATAATAGATTCTTTTTTTTGTTTTATCAGTATTTTGAAAAAACCAACAGCGAGAACAAGCACCAAGAGGGGTGCGACAATACGGGCAGTATTAAATGTGTAGAAAGAGAGAGCAAATGCCGCTGCCGAACCAACAAAATACCATTTTTTATCCTGTACTCCTCCTAAAAACATGAAGACCCCACTTGCCAAAAAAAATGTTGCGACATTGGCCTCAAATGCTGCTCGGGATAGATTGATATGCCAGGGAGAAATACTCATAACAAATGCTGCAGCAAGCGCTATAGGCGTTGCGTGGGGGGATTTATAGAAAATCCTCTTTGTCAGAAAAAATGTAACCAGTACTGTCAGTACACCAAAGAATGCTGACGCAAACCGGACTGCAAATTCCGTAAGGCCAAAAATTTTAACCGGAAGTATTGTCAGGTACGCATAGAGTGGTGGCTTGAAATCGCCGAAGGATTCAAGATAGGTTACAGGCAAAAATTTTCCAAATTCGTCCCTCCCGTCAATCCCAAGAGAATACGCATTGTACCCCCAGGCTACCTCGTCCCACGTGAGCGAGGGCGGGTTACTGCCCAATTGGTAAAAACGCAAGAAAGAAGCGAGAATTACAATGCTTAAGAGAAATACTAGGGTTTTTGATTTCATAGCGTAATCATGCACTATTTATCATTATTGCAGAGTTTATTGCGTAAGGTTACTATGCTACAATTTATTGATAATCTCAAATACAGTAGAATTGTCTTCTCGTTTTATCATATCAAGGTATTCGGCCTTTTCTGCCTTATCGCACAGACCGCTATTGACATATAACACGTCCTTCTCTACTATTACTTTCTTCTTAGCAGGTGGCGTTTTCGCTGTTGGAAATGGACATTCTTCTTGAGAAAATTCATATTTTCCAAAGTTTATCCTATCAAAATCTCGCATTGGAGAATTTTGCGTTTCCTGTTGAAACTTTGCCGGGTCATACTGACTGTAAAACAGAAAGAATATCGTTGGAGCAGATTCCCTATCGGTAATTATGGCTTTTTTGAAACCTGGTAGATACTTGTTCACCTTCGCAACTAGCTCCCTATATCCGTCTTGCCGATACCATGGCCGGTATGGATTCCCGTGCACATAGTATTGATGAAGGTAGCGGACAAATAAAAATGAAGTAAAAAAGACAAAAACGAATAATAATATTGTGGAGAGTGTTTTATTTTTTTGCACTATATGGAAAAATGACACGGCTCCAAACGATGCTCCAATTAATAACGGAGGGAGCATAAAAAGTGCCCGCTGAAGGTTTGGGACATCATCAAATGTCAACGCAGATCCGATCGGGGTCAAAATGATCCACCCTAAAAGGAGTAATCCTTCCTGTCTGTTTGATTTTAAAAGTTCAAAAAAACCGAACAATAGAAACGGAAGCAGCGTCACCAAAAGCAACCCTGCCCCTGGAACTCGATATCTATCAGGATACCCTTCGTCTGCGAAAAGGAATGAGTAATCGAAGTGAGAAAAATAGTTTGTGAGAAATTTATCAAGAAAAAAAAGTGGCTTATTATGGAATACTCGTACAATATGAGACGGTATTCCCTCCTCACCATCACGGTGGATAGCTTCTGTTAATATGAGTGACGCTTCAGGAGAGCTTGTAAGACTAAGCGATGTAATTCGCAATGATAGATGAGAAGAGCTTATAACATATCCAATGGGCAAAACAATAAGGATAAACAACATCAGCAATACTTTTATATGCTTACGCGCTTGCTTATATGCCAAAGATAGAAAAAGAAAAGGGAGAAAAAACGGGAGAAATGCCCGCGGAGCCTGATATAAAAAAACTGTCACAAAAAAAGATAGAAAACTTAACAGTAAAAAGGGGAGAGTTTGTTTTGCTCTCCAGTGGAAAAAAAAGACTAATCCCAGGAGAAAGAAAAACAAAACAACTGGATTTTCAGTCGTCGTTCTTGAGAGATTAATATGCCATGGTGTAATAGCAAAAAGAACTGAAGCTATTATGGATAACTGCTCTTTATATCGATTATGTATAAATAGCTTTTTGAGCATAATATAAAGAAGGGGAATGGAGAGTGCGCCAAAAAATGCGGATGGTAATCGGATAGAGAATTCATTGAGTCCAAATATCGCGATTGAGGGAATAGCTAAATACGAATACCCTGCTGGACTGTAGAGATATGATGCGAGATGAAGAGGAAGAAACTTCCCGGTCATATCTTTTCCGGTTTTATAGATGGCGTATGCGTTATAACCTAAGAACGCTTCATCGCGATGAAATCCTGATGGAACTTCTCCAGCTTTATATAGGCGCACAAAAAAAGCTGAGAGAAAAATACAAATGAGGAGAAAAATACTAAGTCTTTTCATGACTCCTATCTTTTGTTTCCGGCCAGAAGTATGCAGTTATAAAAACCATTGAGATGTACGATAGATGACTGTTGTTAAAGTATCGTGATACATACCAATACACGAACGAAAAAATTGCGTAAACAAGTATAAGGCGAGAAACACTCGGCCGTTTCTTTAAGTAATAGAGGAGCCCAATAAGGAGAGGTAAACCGGCTGCAGCTTGCCAGTATAAAAATGGGTATTGCCCCTTAAGGTCCCTTATCACGTGAATCTCATGAAGTAATCTACCAAGACCATATCCTGAAATCGGATAGCTGTGCTTTGTATCGCCTGATAGATATCGTACAGTGCTATCGATAAATGCGTTCTGGTCCCAAAGGAAGAAAGGCAGGACGATAGCGCCAAAGACAAGTGCAAATGGCAGAAGAGAGAGGACTGTTGCCTTGATGCTTTTTGTATTAAAAAATAAATACGCGACATAGAATGGAAATATCAACCACGCTGACTGCTTCACAGCAAACGCAAGCGCGATCGGGATCCCTGCCCATACATAGCGTTTTTTATAGAGAAGGAAAAATCCTAAGAAAAGAAATGGATACATAAACAAATCCGATCTACCCTCAAGTGTGTAGGGAAGAACCGCAGGGTTGAAAGCAAGAAGAACTAGGAATAATCGTTTGCGCTCTTCTTCTTTTATCAAAGCACTTGAAAGAACAAGAAGCGAGAAAAAGAGAAACAATAACGGAATTCTTCCATCGAAGTAACCGATGGTATGATTGCTGATAAAATAAAATGGTAAGGCGAACAATAGATAGAAAGGCTGCATGACAAAGTGGTACAAAGCAGGATTAACCTCTGTTGGAGAATAATTCCATTGCTCCAGTGGAGTTCCAAAATATGTAACCGCGTATGGATTTATCCCATCTAATAAAAAGCGAAGTGCTGACTCTTGCTGCAATATTATGTCATGAATCATATAGACAGGGGCTACCTGATGTCTTACCATAATTGCAGAAGCAAAAGCGCTACCAAGAACAACGATAATGGTTGTCCACAATACTATTTGCTTTAGTAAAGAACGTAGTTTCTCTTTTACCGACACTATATCCAATACTATGTTTCCGAACAGTAAAAAAAAGATTATTCCAAATAACCAATATGGCGTATCTCCGGGACCGATTCGCACGGCCATGACAAAGGGAATAACAAATGTAAAAAGGAGAACCGAATCAAGCTGAACACTCTTCATTATTTTTTAGTATACCATTCTTCTGTTGTCCGATAAATTTCACTTGGATTAACAAATACCCATTGATCTTTCGATAAATCAAAAGTTGAATAACTATCTAAATCAACTAATTGGTATTCACCTTTTTCTCCCTTAATAACTGGACTATTTGCTACATACTGCATAGTTTGTATGTATATCCCTATTTTATGTCCATTATCGTTAATTTTACCTTCACCATCTAAAAATAAAACGAGCGGTAGACTTTTATCTTTCTGCGAATATCTATGATCATATATTGCAAATTTTTCGTTTGGATATTTTTCAGTTAGAGCGTTTTTAAAATTATTCGATATAAACGCGGCATAATTAAAGCTGCCTTTTAATTCTGGGATGTCTTTATATAAGCTCGTGGTCACGATGCCGATACAAAGAGTCAAACCTACAATTCTATTAAATCTATACATATCGAGTACAAAAAGAGAAGTTAAAAGAATAATAAATGGGTGCAAAAAAACCAAATAACTGTCAAAAAGGGGCGTTCGGGTATATTTTAAAATACCAACCATTCCAGCAAAAGCTACCGCTAAGATAAACCATTCTTTTGAAAGTTTTTTTTTGAAAACAGCATATACAATCATCAATCCAGATCCAATTATTCCTACATATCCAACAGGTGGAAAACCGCCAATAACATAAGCCCATGATCGTGGGATAAATATTCCACCATAGGTTAACCATCTTCTTCCTAATACATCAAGTGAAATCTTATATTGATCGAATAAGTAATACTGATACATGTTTTTTATATTAAAAAAATCATGTTGCAAATCATATAAGAGAATGGGTATAAGCGCAGTGCACGCGCCAAGAGCAACAATAGTAATCTTTTTCAAAGAAAATGTCTTGGTAAAAAGAATCGTAGTTACCAATAATAAAATAAGGGCTACTCCCTGCAGATGAATGGTTGCAGACAAGCTTACAAGAACTCCAATCAAAAATAAGAATTTTGTTTTTTTTGTTTTAATAAAATAAATCATTGATGCAATGCCTAAAGCACTTAGGAGAGCATGCGGCGACTGATTCGTCAGGCTGACTGCCTGGGCAATTTGTGCGGTAGAAACACATGCAAATAACCCGACAATAACAGAAAAGAATCTTCCTTCAAGCTTATTTCCTATAAAAATCATTACTCCCACAAATGCTACAGAAAGAAGTGTTATAAAAATCCATGGTGATAAAACCGAATAAGGGTAGATAAAAATTGGAATCATTATTAACCAATACCATTGTCCTCCTGTTTGAAACGGACCCGCAGAAGAAAAAGGGCCCAAGAGTGGTAATTTTTTCTCCTCAACCGCGTATCTGGAAACTAACGCATCGTGTGCCTGGTCATATGCAAGTCCCCATCTGTTTTCGTAGTTGTAAAAACGCAAAAAAGTTGCAAGAAGAATAATAGCTATACAAATAAGTAAATACTTGTTCTTCTGCACGGTTAACAATAAATTATTCATTAATCAATAAATCTGTATTTCAACAAAGTCCAAAGCGCGATAGGTCCGTCTTTAAATGTGATCAGCTTTTTTCCTTCATCATAGCTTCTCGGATTGGTGCTAATGGGGACTTCAAGAATATTATGACCTCGCTTTAAGAATTTTGCAGTAATCTCTGGTTCGAAATCAAAGCTCTTTGCCTGGATGTTCATGTTATTTACCAACGATTTAGGAAATAATTTATATCCTGTTTCCATATCGGTAATCCATTGTCCATACAAGATGCTTGTAATAAGACTTAAAAATTTATTTCCGAGATAGTGAGTAAAAAAACGAACTGTTCGTTCGTCTCTTAAGAAATTTGGCATTCTCTTAAGCCGCGATCCATAGACAACTTGATATTTTTTTTCTTTAAGAGGCTCAATGAGATTAATAATATCAGATGGATCATACTCTAAATCTGCATCTTGAATAACTATGTATTCCCCGCTTGCTTTCTTTACCCCCGACATAATTGCCGCTCCTTTACCCTGATTTACTTTATGAACAATAATGGTGAGATTTTTATAGATTTTAGGGATTTTTGAAATAGTGTTATCTGTTGAGCCATCATCAACAATAATTACTTCCCTCTCAACACCAGGAAGTCTCACGGATACAACTTTTTTTACTATGCTTCCTATTGTTTTCTCTTCGTTAAACGCAGGAATAATTATAGATAACTTCATCTAGGAAAAAGTCGAAATAATCTCTCGATCGCTTTTGATGAAATGCTTTGAAATGTTTGCTCTAAATTGTATAACATTTGCTAGGCGAATAAAAGCCTGAGCAAGACCGGCAAGAAATACCAAGTCACCCTTTACTATCGCAGCAATAATGTAATACGGCATCCAAAGTACATGCTGTAGTAATATATCCACATCCGTCGCGTTGATCCAGGTAAATAAAATCTGATTTCTGTATGCTATTGCTTTTATTTTTTGGGGTTTTTGCGTACGAAAAATTGCTCCTTTTTTGTGCTCATGTATGACTACACTTTTCGGTTCAAAAATAACGGTATAGCCTGATTTTTGTGCACGGTACGACAAGTCAATATCTTCCCAATAGTAAGGAGCATATAATTCGCAAAAACCTCCAAGCTTATCCCAAGTCTCTTTTCTGAATGCACCACTTCCCCCATTGACCCAAAGCGTATTCGTTTTATCAACTTCTCCCCGACTATGAATGAGAAAACCTTTTTTCCATCTGCCGATTCCTCTCCCTCGTAAAATAATTTTGCCATTTTCCTTACTTTTATCCATAGAGCCCACTGCAAATACTCGCTCATCAGCAAAATGGGAAAGAAGCGGCAAGAGAAAATCATCCTCCGGCAATACATCGGAGTTCAACAAATAAACAATCTCGCCTGTTGCTTTTTTAACAGCTCTATTTATCGTGGGAGAGAAACCTAAGTTTTTTTCATTCTTCTGTAAGTGAATAACTATGTCTGTTTTATTTTGCTTAATGAATGAATCAATATACGAAACGCTCCCGTCTTTTGAAGCATCATCAATGATAATCAACTCAACTTCGTGTTTTGATCCCTTTTGAAAATCATGAATGATTTCAGAGATCTTTTTCAGATTATTTTTCAAAAGCGATTCGCCATTATAATTTGGAATAATGACACTAATTTTCATAGCAAGATTCCTTTTTAAAACGCATTATAAAACTCTACAGTCTTTACTCCTTTTTGTACAGGTACTCCGCGAAAGTTATAGTTCGTCCGATAGACTGTCTGCGCAACACCTAATTTGCCTCTGTCGATATAATCTTTAGAATTCCAAGTCGGATAATAGGTGTCAGTTAGAACCAAAAATCCGTCCCCCTCATTTTTAACCGCAACAACAACTTTGTCTTCAGAATAGTAAATAATCTCTGCCTTACCAAGGCTCAAATTTTTCATATTAAGTAGCTCGAAGTAGTTCGGTGGTTCAATTATCGCAGATGTCCTAAGGTCAAACGAATCGTCAAACATGCGACTTATAACGTCTTGTTTGTTATCTTCAATATACACCTTATCTACAAAATACGCTCTGGGCATAACATTCATATTTTCATACACCCTTGTCTCTCCTTCTTGAAAAACTTTTTTTAATTTGGGTGATTCCAGTTCAGAGAGACTTAACACATACTTTATCCCGAGAAGGTCAATAATTTTTGAATCAAAATTGTGCGGTGTAATAATACGATTGAACCCGAATGGCGGGGAGATATCAGGTTTTCCTCGCTCTGACGCAGCGATTAACTCACCATATCTTCTCAGATACAAAGGGTCATATCCATCAACTGTCTGCAATTTGTACATAACAGAAAAGTTGGGAGGAAAAATTCGATTGTCTGTTGTCATAATGCGATAATTGCCTGCACTTTTTTGCAGAAACTCAAGTGTTTTTGTTTGGGGATAAAGATACTTTGGATTCGTAAAAGGAGTAAACTTCTCAGCAAACCGTAATATGTCCAATGTTGTAACAAGTATCAAAAGAATAAGAACTGCTGACTGTACCTTCTTCTGTTTTAAAAAGAAAAATGACGTTGCAAGGAACAAACTCAAGCCAGCAATTGCTGATGAGTAAAGTAAGTTTCGCTTTGCTACTGCAAGGTTTTCTCCTGAGATAGAAAATATTTCTTTTCCAAACATCACAATCAACCACAAGCAAATAAATATGCCGATAATGAAACCGACAGCAGGTAAAATGCCTTTTTTATGATTGAGAAAATAATCGAACCCAAAAGCCGCAAGAACCGCTAAAGAAAAATCTGTAACAAAGAGCAGGCGCGTTGGTTGGGCGGTATTAAAAAATGGAATATGAAAGAGAAACGGAATCTTAGCTATAAATGTCGGCAAGGCAAAAATGAGAGACACAAAAAAAACTGTTCCGAAGAAAAAAGTCTTTCTATCACGACGGAAAAATAAAGCAAAGATAGCCATAAGAAATGGAATAATTCCAACGTATCCAACTAACTCTGCATAGTTCCATACCCCCCAATAATTGAGCGTTGTTGGATTGCCAAAGAAATCCGGAACTAAAAATTGCACGACATGTTGCCATGGAATAAACCACCCGTCTTTCGCCCAATCTGCCTGATCGAGTTCCCGGGCGCTTTGTCCTATTAATTGCAATGTTGACTGCCACTGCACGAACGTTAGTATTAAGAATGAAGTATTAAGTATTACGTATAGGAAAAATATATGTTTATTCCGCCCAAACTGTATCCATCTGGCTAAAAAATAAATCGCAGAGAGGAGAAAGACATAAAGAAATATTTGTAGATGACCGGCAAGAAAAGATGAGCTTAGAGAAAAGACAAAAACTAAACTCCAAAGAAAATCCTTTCGTATACTAAATACTTTATACTGTATACTTGATACTAGCTTATCAATACTAAAAAGTATCATTGGCAACCACAATGCTACGTGCCCTATCGTTCCCCACTCAAGCCACGATACTGAAAAGCCTGAAAAGGCAAACGCAACACCACCTATTGTGCAAGACCAAATATTCAGTTTTAGATTTCTTAAATAGAGAAAGAGAAATATTCCCGCTAGTAACGGTTGGAGAAATATCAGAATCGACCAACCATATGTGAAGGGCAAGAAAAGGAGAAAAATATTGAGCGGGTAGAAAGAGGCAGGCTGCAAACTTCCAAGCAGTGGATATCCTGCCATTATATACGGATTCCAGAGTGGTAATATGCCATGTGATACCTGCTTAAGTGAGAGATGACGAAACGGATATTGTTGCCTGACAGGATCGGTGATAAGAAAGTTTTTAAACGGTATTCCTCGCGGATAGTCCAAAGCATAAAAATCTCTGTACGGATGATAGAGTCCGACAATCGTATCTGCAGGAATAGGGAAGGTATGAGCAATAAAAACTGGTCGGAAAAAAATAATGCTTACGAAAAAAAACAGTATAAAGGGGATGTATTTCATGATAGCATTTCGTGTAGTTCCTTGCAGAACCTGTCATGATTAAAATCTCCTGCGCGTCCCCTCGCCCCTTTTGAAAGCTCTTGCCAAAAGTCCTTATTCTTCATAAGAATGTTTGTTTTCTCAATTAACTCCTCTTTTGTATTCCAGAGTAATCCGCTTTTTTTGTCTTCAACAATTTCCGCCTGCCCTCCCGCATTAATAACTACTGGCACAGCTCCGTGCCCCATCGCCTCAACAGTGGTTATGCCAAAATGCTCGGCGTATTCTGGAAATTTCTCTAGATCCTCGCCAAATCCTGCAGCATGCCAATATATCTTTGCGTCTTCATAATAATCACCAAGTTTTTCAAAAGACACGTTCTCCAAAATATCAATTTCACTTCCTTTCGCACGTTTTCTCAACTCTTCAATGTATTGCTCATCTGACGGAAGAACTGAACCAATAAGTACGAGCTTCCAATCAGAGAAGTATTTGTTGTTATTATTTTTAAATGTTTCTATGAGGAATTCTTGTTTTTTTGTATTCATCCCTTTGGTGTACCGACCAACACTGAGAATGATATTTTTTTTGCTATGTTTTGGATTACTATTAATACTAACAGCTGGCGCAAGCACACGAGATGGTATTGGAAATGTTTTATCTAAATATTTCTTAACATATGTTGAGTAACAGATGATTCCATCAATTTTCTTAAATTTTAACGTCGTGAACCATGTCTTCCCTCGTACCCAATTCACCGGATGGTGAAAGAGCAAGAAGTTTTTTCTGGCGAACAAAAACGGTATACTACCGTCACTTAAAAA